>JBCBKF010000157.1:0-6100 GCA_038522255.1 Pseudomonadota bacterium | reverse complement strand
AATAAAGCCCGCCCTTCTTGTCGGTGCCGACAATCAGGCTTTTGGCCGGGTCCGCAGCGTTGCGCCAGATCGCGGGATCATCCGCTGCGTCCTCGTTGACCGTCCCGACCGGAGCAGTCTCAGCACGCGCGGTGACCGTGACCGCGGGATCGCCGCTCGAGATCGAGGCGCAAGCCGCCGCGATCCCGAGGGTTACAAGTGCAAAGCCGTGAAATGAACGTAGCATCAGAAAGTGAGCCTGAGGCCGCCCTTCATCGTCCAGTTGTATTCTTCATACTGAAGAATGTTCTGGCGCCCGCCCAGATTGTTGAACGCGAAGAATTCCGCGTTGTTGATGTTGATCCACTCAAAATAGACCTGAACGTTGTCGGTCGCCTGATAGCGCGCGCTGAAGTCGAGCTGAAACAGGCTGTCGGTGAACCGGTCGAAGTCCGGTCCGTCAGCGTTGATCTCGTCGAGGAAGCCGTCGCGATAGGTGCCCGCCAGACGCAGGTTGAGGCCCGATTTTTCATAGCCCAGCACCGCGTTGAACGTGTTCTCGCTGGTCGCGGGCAGAGCGATTTCACGGAAGTTGGGCGTTGCGCCCACCTCGTCGATCCCGCCGTCCGAGATCAGGCCGCTTGCATCGGTGTAGGTGTAATTGAACTGGACCAGCGTGCCATCCAGAAAGCCGGGAAGGAAATCGAGCTTCTGGTAGAGGCTGAATTCGAACCCGTAGACCTCGGCGCTCTCGCCGTTGATGAAGGTCTCCGCCTCTTCAAAGTCGACGCCGAACAGCGTCCCTGAATCCTCGATCACCAATTGGGTGATGTAATCTTCCAGGTCCTTGTAGAAGAAGGCCGCCGTGATCGCGCCATTATTGGTCATGTAATATTCGACCGAAGCGTCAAGGTTCCACGCTGTGGTGGGGTCGAGCAGCGGGTTGCCGATCACCGCTTCTTGATCCTCATCAATCTCGACGCGCGGAGCGAGCTGCTCAAACCCCGGCCGCACCAGGCTGCGATAGCCGGCAAGGCGCAGCACCAGATTGTCCTGCGCGGCGTAGCGGATGTTGAGGCTGGGCAGCCAGTGATCGTAATCGCGCTCAAAATTGAGTGGGGTGACGATCACGGTATCGTCCGTGGCCGTGGTTCCATCCGGCAAGGTCTGGTCCTCTTCGAAGACAGCCGTGGTGAACCCGGAAAGCGTATTGTCAGTGCGCTCATATCGGACACCGCCAATTACCAGCAGATCATTGCTTTCCCAGCGCCCCAGAAGGTAACCGGCAAAAATGTCTTCTTCGACCGAGTAGTCTTCGTTGGCGCTGTCAACCGCGCTGTCGATCTCGTTAAGCTCGAACGTGCTTTGGTTGGCGAAAAAGAAATCGGTCGCCTCGGTCAGACCCGGCAGCGGGGCGAGATCGGCAAGCGTGTTTGACGGGCCTTCGCCCAGCACGTCAGCCAGCGTGTAATCGTCGCGCTCGTAGAACTCGATCTCACCGTTGAACTGCTTTTCGCGGAAGCGCGCCTTGGCGCCGCCCTGGATGGTGAACACCCCGCTATCGGTGAAGATGTCATAACCAAGGTCGAATTGGCCCGCGAATTCCTCATCCTCCGCGTCCGAAAGAGCGGTGAGTTCCACCTCATCGAGTTCGTAGAAGGAAGGATCGAAGAAGTCGGCTGTATTGCCTGTCACGTTGAAACCCGGGCGACGTAGGTCGGAAAAATCGAACCCGACGCCAAGGCCGCTGTCTTCGAACTCACCCTTGAACACGGTCGGATCAACTGAGCCTTCCTCGAATTCCGAGGACTTCGCCCAGCTGACCGAGTATTGCGCGTTGAGATTGCCCCACTCGCTTTCGCCGCCAAAGACCAGCGTGCGGATGCGCTGGCGCTCGAACCGGTCCTTAACGTCGCGCTCGATTTCGATCACGGTTTCGTCTTCGGGATCGTCCGGATCGCGGCTGTCGTCGAACACTGGATTGGTGCTCGTCCCGCCGACATTCGCATCACCCAGGCCAAAGATCAGGCGGCGGCGGAATTCCTGGTCGTCGAATTGGCTCCACACGCCCTTGAGGTAAAGCTCGGTGTTGTCGCCAACCTTGGCGTCAAAGCCGAGGGTTGCGCTGATGCGCTCGCGGTCGACCAGGTAATCGCGGTACTGGACTTCCTCAGCGTAGATCTGCCCGTCTTCCAATTGCCAGTCATCGGCTTCGATATTGTCGGTCTGGAATTCGCGGTTGTAATAGGACAGGCCGCCCGAAACCCCGAAATTCTCGGTCAGGCGCGCAGCGAAATCAAAGCCGACATCGGCGGTGAAAGTGTCGCGCAATTCGTTATAGCTGCCGCCCAGCTTGACCACATAAAGGTCTTCCTTGCGGTCAAAGGCGCTGGTCGTCTGGATCTGGATCGAGGCGCCGATCGTGTCGGCGTCCATATCCGGGGTGAGCGATTTCTTGACCTCGATGCTCTCAATGATCTCGCTGGAGACCACGTCGAGCGCGACCGCGCGGATATCGCCTTCTGGCGCGGGGATGCGCACGCCGTTGATCGATGTGGCATTCAGGTTGGGATCAAGCCCGCGCACCGCGACAAAGCGGCCCTCGCCCTGATCGTTGAGAACATTGATACCCGGCAGGCGGCGAAGGCTTTCCGCGACGTTTTGATCGGGGAATTGGCCGATCGCGTCGCGCGTTAGCACGTCGGAGACAACGTCCGAGGCGCGCTTGCGCGAGAGCGCCGACGCTTGACTTGCCCCCTGACCGATGACGAGGATTGAACTGCCCGACTGGCCCAAGGTAAAGTTGCGGGTGACGGTGCCTTCAGCGGGTACAGCAATGGTCATTTCGACCGAAGGCGCGCCGATATAACTGGCAACGATGGTGTAGCTGCCCTCGGGCACATCGCTGAAGACGTAGGAGCCATCGCGTTCGGTCGTGGTGCGGCGACCAAGCTCGACAATGCGGATTTCCGCCGCGCGCAGAGCGTCAACATCGGTTGCGTCAGAGACCGTCCCGCGCACCTCCCCGGCCATGGCCGGGACCGCAAGACAAACCGAAAGCGCGGCAAGAGCGCCGCCTGTGAGATAACGAAACCGCATTGTGAATCCCCCCCCCCCAGAAATTCTGCCTGAACACTTCTTCAAATGACTGCGGAATAGGAGGAAGAGTTGACGCAAAGACGTCAGGCCTGTGAAAAATCTCTTACAATGAACAGGGTTTGTGTGACGCTTTTGTAGCGTCGAGCGCCTCGCCCACTGTCAAAGACGGCAGGGTCGAAGAGGCCGGGTCACGCGCGCGCAATACGCGGTACCGGACCGCCGCATAAACTTTAGCGCGCTCAAATCTGCTCCTGCATCGCCTCGTCCTGTGCCCAGCTTTCAAGCGGGTGCAGATGCAGCCGCGCGGCAAAGCCCTGGGGTTTGAGGCGCACAAAAGTGATACTTCCGCCGTGCGCGCTCGCGACCTGGTCCACAATCGCCAGGCCGAGTCCTGCCCCGGAGACCGAGGAGTGTATTGACCCGCGCTTGAAAGATTGGACCATCTCGCGTGCATCATCGGGATCGAAGCCTTCACCCTGATCCCGGACCTCGATAACCAGGCCTTGCCCGTTACCGGTAAGCATGACGCTAATCGGAGCCTTGCCGTATTTCTCAGCATTTTCGATCAGATTGATCACAGCGCGGCGCACCGCATTGGGGTGGCCAACAAATTCAAGCGAGGAAGGCCCGTCGAATTCTATCCGATATTGAGCGGCCGTATCAGCAACTGCAACGCCGAGATCAAATCGGCGCGCCTCTTCACCAAAGGTTCCGCGCGCGTAATCCATGAATTGCCCGATCAACGCATCAATATGGTGCACCTGGCGATTAGCGCTTTCCTTGAGCTCGGCTTCGCCCTCCATCAACTCGACCGCCAACCGCAGACGCGCGAGCGGCGTGCGCAAATCGTGCGATAGCGCGGCGAGGGTCTCAGACCGCACGTTCTCAGCCTTTTTGAGCCGGTCGGCCATTCGCCTGAAACTGTCGGCGAGAGCGACAACTTCGATCGGGCCTTCGACGCGCGGCAATTGCGGGTCGCTATCCAGATCCAGCTGATCGGTCGCCGCCTTCAGCTTTGCAAGCGGGCGCGAAATCGCGCGGCTGCCGAGCAGCGAAAAGACCGTCACAACGGCAATGGTGACAAACAGGCTGAGCAAAAACCAATCAAGCGGCGACAGCCATGTGTCCGCCCTTGCGCCAACCCAGAAATATTCCTCCCCAATCCTCAAGCGAAGCCACAAGACGCGGTTCTGATCGACAAACCATTCAAGGTCTTGCTGAAATTTGAGCTGCTTCTTGAAGCGTTCAACATAAACCAGCTGAAGCGTATTGGCCCTGATCGCAGGCACCATGGGTCGTGCATCACCGCTCAGGATCTCCAGATTTTCGTTCGATGCCATTTCGATCAGCAACCGGTCGCGATCCTCCTCCTCAAGGATCAGCGCGGTGCCAGACATGGTGTTGATCAATTGTGCAGCAACACTCACTGCGCGCGTCACCTGGGCGTCCAAAAGAAATGTGAGGCCAGCAGCCCCTGAGACGAGCGCGCCCAGGGCGATTGCAGACGCGAGCAAAAGCGCGTTGCGACCAAACAGCGTTCGCGGCCATATCCGCATCACGCGCCACCATCCTTGGCCAGCATATACCCAACACCCCAGACCGTCTTGATCCAAGCGGGCCGGGCCGGGTCTTCGCCCATGGACTTGCGCAGCCGCGTCACCTGTACATCAACCGCGCGGTCCGTGACCTCAGCATCGCGCCCAAAGGCATGATCTATGATGCGCGCACGCGAAACGGGTCTTCCCCAATGCGAGGCGAGCACCGCGAGCAAGGCAAATTCTCGCGATGAAAGCGCGATCGTCTCGCCGTCGCGCGTGAGCGACATCGCCTCTATGTTCAAGCGATAGGGGCCAAACTCGATCGGCGTATCGGCGTGAGCGCGCGGACCGCTCACCCTCGCACGTTTCAGGATTGCTCCTATCCTGGCCACAAGTTCGCGCGGTTCAAAGGGTTTGGCGAGGTAATCGTCCGCCCCCATTTCAATCCCGATAATCCGGTCAATCGGGTCGCCTTTGGCCGTGAGAATGATGATGGGGATGTCCTCACCCTCTGCGCGCAGCCTTCGGCAGGCTGTCAGACCGTCTTCGCCCGGCATCATGAGATCGAGCACCAGGAGATCAAACCTCTCCCGGCTCAGCAGCCGATCAAGCGAGCTGGTGTCAGGCGCGACCCGCACCTCGTACCCATTGCCGGTGAGATAGCGCTGCAGCAATGTGCGCAGCTCCGCATCGTCATCGACAACGAGCATGCGGCCTTTGAAATTGGTCATGAACGCTCCTGTGCCGGGATGTTCGCCCTCCAGCCTCTGCGCACTTCTTTGGCGCAAATTGGCGTGAGCGCAAATCCACCAAGATGTTGCAAGGTGTTACGAGGCAGGCAGCGACGAAACAGCACGCAACACATTCGCTTGTCCATGACATTTTCTCGCAACGCCCTTGCGTCAGCTGTCGCGGCATTCAGCGGCGCAAGCCTGTCGTCCGAACCGCACAGCAGAAAGGTTGTCCAAGCAAACATGAAACCCTTCGTTACCCTTGGCGTGAGCGAAAGCGCGGCGGATGCCGGCACAAGCGCCGCCAGCCTCAGAGAAATTGGCTACGAACCTCTCAAACTTCAGGCCGCCAGCGCAATGGCAAGAAGCCTCTAAAGGCCAGGCCTGAAGCGCCGGTGGAGATGATCCTTGATAACGCCCCCCCAGCTACCGATCATCTTCGCCGGCGCACTTTTTTGACGATCTGCGCATACAGTCGTGCGTTCCGAATTCGCAGCCTCAATCATCTTGGCGCCAAGAGCAGCGCCGCGCGCCTTTCAATTTGACAATTAATGGCGCGTATTACACAGCCAAGCACTGGGAGCGGGAGAGAGCCAAATGGCAAAAAAATTCGCCATCGCAGTGGCAGGCTTGGCGGTGCTGGTGATCGCGGGTCTGGTGGTTTTCCAGTCGCAACTTGGCATGGCCTTATTCAAATATGGCGCGGCAAAAAATATTGCCCGCACAGTAAACGGAGAGCTTTCCGACGGGCTG
>JBCBKF010000156.1:0-6109 GCA_038522255.1 Pseudomonadota bacterium | reverse complement strand
GCTGTTTCGGCTTGATGAGGACCGCTCCGATTCAAGCCGCGATCGACTAACCGCGGAGATCAATCAGGATATTGGTGTCGTCTTCAAGTTCAAGCGCGATCTGAGCGCGCAGAGTGAAAGCATCGCCGTTAACGATAATGGAATCATCGCGGGTGGCCGTTTCAGCGCTGATCGCGCCCACTTCAACCCGGGCGCTTGGTTGGAGCTGCCAATCGGTTTCGATAAGTTCGGGACTCCTGGCCGCCGCCGGCGCGCAAATACCCGCCATCATTCCCATGACAAGCGCAGCGGAAAAGGCGGTGAGCCATTTCAGAAGGTTGTAGTGAGACGTCATCACCCGTGCGATTACGGGGTAGAGATTTATAAATTCCTTACCTTATCTCTCAACCACGATTGCGGTCGAAGCCTGCGGGTGCGGGCGATCTTTTGGCGCACTCAGGGCTGGCCGCCAGCTCAACATGCGGCTCTTTATTTATCAGCAGGTTACACGAAGTTGCTGGGCCGAAAGTTGCCTGGCGCAACTTCCCGATTTGCTACCCACAATCAAAGCGCTGGGTAGACGGTCAGTTCTTGATCATCTTTGGCGAAGGAACAGGCTGCGGTGCAGGCGCAGGAGGAGGCGGCGCAATCGTGCGCGCGGCGCCCGGTACCGTCACTTCTCGCACTGTCTCTCGTACCACGACCCGCTGCTGCTGATAGGTCGTGACGGGGATCAGAGCCACGGTTTGGGGCGCTGGGTAGGCGACGGCCTGCTGTGGATAGGCGTACCCATAGGCGGGATAGGCGGGGTAGGTCGGGATAGTCCGGCTGGCATAGCGAGCGCTGCCATAGCGGTTGGCCTGATCGAGATAGGCGTTGAGGGCGCCTTCGCAGTCATAAGTCTCCTCATCCCCATCGCCAGCGATGAGCCCCCCGATCAACACGCCCGCAATCCCGCCGACTCCGGCTCCGATCAAAGTGCCACCCAGAGCCTCGCCCGCAGCGGCGAGTTCGTTGCCCAGGATACCACCGCCAATCGCGCCGAGCAGTCCGCCTATGATGTTGCCTTTTTCCGTGTCATCGCGCCCCTCGGTCCGACGCTGGCATTCAGCGATCCATTGTTCGCGATCTAGCACCAGCGGCGCGTAGGTCGGCGCGTATCCCGCCTGGTAATAGGTATACTGAGCGTAGGGGGAGACTGCAGCTGGGGGCGGCACCGCCTGTGCGGGAAGAGCAGCGGGCGGCGCGCTCGCGACGATCCGGCGGGTGCGCGTAATGGTCTCCACGCCATCGACTCCAGTAGTGGTGGATGTTTCGATCTCGGTCGGAAGGCTTTGATATTCCGCCGGCAAGGCGCTCACTTCGTCCTCGCTCATCGGTGTTATCGGCGCAGAAGTGGTAGGAGGAGCGGGGAGCGCAGCCTCTGTTGAGTCCTGGGCCCGGGTATTCTGGGCATGTGCCGGGACGGCTACGCTCACGACGCAGAAGGCGCAGGCGGCAAGCAATGAGGTGCGAAAGGGCAGCATGGCAATTCCCCCGAGGGCAAAATGACGCGATTCGCGCCTGAAAACATCGATAGTCCGCAACGAAGTACCACCCCGCCATCTCCCCACAAAGCATGCCGCGCCCAGTGTCTCGTTTCGGGGCGCGTTCCGGAGTGCGTTCCGGGGTGCGCTTCGGGCCAGTCGTGCCCCCGTAACCCTAAATCCGCTCTGCCAGCAGCTTTGCAAGAGCTTCAAGCCCCACGGCGTCGGCATCAGTAAAGCGCGAAGGGGTTGGGCTATCGAGGTCGATAACGGCGATCACCTCTGCGCACTGGATAATGGGCACCACCAGTTCCGATCGACTGGCCGCATCGCACGCAATGTGCCCGGGAAAGGCGTGTACATCAGCGACCAGCTGGGTTTGAGCGGACTGCGCCGCGACACCGCACACGCCTTGGCCGAAGGGAATTCGGATGCAGGCCGGTTTCCCCACAAATGGTCCGAGCACCAATTCCCGGCCATCAGCTCCCTTGGTCGATCCAACGCGGTAGAATCCGGACCAGTTCAGATCGGGCAGAAACTCCCATAAGAGCGCCGCGACATTGGCCATGTTGGCAACGCCATCCGGCTCATCGGCGGTCAGCGCGGCGGCAGCGTCGCACAATTGCTGGTGGAGGGCGGGGGTTGAGGCCGCGGGGTCTGGGCGAAAGTCAAACATCAGGGGGCTTTCTGTCGCAATATTTGTCAAAGTTTCCAAGCCGTGTTGTTTCAGAGGCTCGGGTCGCTTATCCCTTCGCAGCATGAGTATCCTACGCAAGCTCGCCATCGCTCTCGCCGTCTTTGTGCTTGTCGCCGGGGCGGGCGTCTACCTTATTACGCGCTCAGACACCGCCGACCTTTCAGTCGATGCGGTTGCCGGCGCGGATCCGACCCTGGTTGAACCGGACCCGCAGGCTTTCCCGACGATCGAAATCGCGAAACCGGTCGGCTGGGCGGACGGGGAGAGCCCCAAGGCAGCGGATGGCCTTAGCGTCAATCGCTTTGCCGAAGGGCTGGATCACCCCCGCACCTTGTACGCATTGCCTAATGGCGATGTGCTGGTCGCGCTTACCCGCGCACCGGCCGCCGAAGAGGACGCTCCCTCGGGAGGCTTCGTGGGGTGGGTTGAGGGTCTTATTGCCGATTACCTCTTCACTCAGGCTGGAGCTGCAGGCGATTCGCCGAACGAGATCGTTCTGCTGCGCGATGCCGATGGCGATGGGGTTGCAGAGATCCGGCAGACCATCCTGAGCGAGGGTCTCGATTCGCCATCCGGTATGAGCTGGCTGGACGGCAAACTCTATGTCGCGAACCACAACGCTGTTTTGGCTTTTGATTATCAGCTCGGTGCTGATGCCGTCACCGGTGATCCGAAGAAGCTGATGGACCTGCCTCCGGGTGGGGGCCACTGGATGCGCAATCTCGAGATGCATCCGGATGGCGACCGCTTTTTTGTCGCGGTCGGTTCGGTCAGCAATGTGGGCGAAAAGGGCATGGAGGTCGAAGAGGGCCGCGCCATGATCTGGGAATACACACTGGAAAGCGGCAGCTACCGGCCGTTCGGTGCAGGTATGCGCAACGCCAATGGCCTCGATTTCAGCCCCTGGTCGGGCGAATTGTGGACCACGGTGAACGAACGCGACATGCTCGGTTCGGACCTCGTGCCCGATTACCTCACCAACGTCCCGGTCGGCGCGCAATATGGCTGGCCGTGGGTGTACTACAAAGACAATATTGATCGCCGGGTCGAAGCCCCGATGCCCAAATTCCTGTTGGAGTACACTCGCAGGCCCGTCTACGCGATGGGGCCGCATGTTGCTGCGCTCGGGATGGTCTTCACTGCACCGGGACATCGCATGGGTGACGAGATGGCCAGCGGCGCGTTTGTCGCCCGGCACGGGTCCTGGAATCGCAACCCGCCATCGGGCTATGACGTGGTCTATGTCGCATTTGATGAGCGCGGTTCCCCAATCGGCAAACCTGTTCCCGTGCTCGACGGTTTTCTGAACGAGGATGGCACCACTGCGGGCCGACCAACCTGGGTCGAATGGGCGGGCGATGGCTCACTGCTGGTTTCCGACGACACGGCGGGCATAATCTGGCGCACGCACGCGCCCGATGCGCAACCGGGTGCAGGGATTGAGCGCATTGCGACCAAGAAAGTGCCGCCGCGCCGCGAATTGCGCGATCCGCGGGCAAGTTTTGAAGAGGATTACCTGCGCGAGCAAGCTGGTCAGGCCATACCTTGAGCCTTTGCGGGCCCGGCCGCTAGATCGCCACCCCTACGCGTCCGGCAAGTTCGGTCGCATATTGAAGCGCTGTGCGGCCTGAGCGATTGCCCCGCGAGATAGCCCAGGCGAGTGCCTCTTCCTCATCCACATCAAGCCCGAGAGGTTCTGTGTATGCGCGCAGGATCTCCAGATAGGTCTCGGTGTCGCAAGGATGAAAGCCAAGGGTAAGGCCGAAGCGATCAGCCAAAGCCAACGCGTCATCGCGCGCGTCACGTTCGTGCAGGGCTTCGGCTTCGCCGGTGTCACGGTTCACGATTGCGCGGCGATTGGAAGTCACCGCGATCTGCACCCGCGCTGGTCGTGCGGTGAGACCGCCATCCAACAGGCTGCGAAGCGCCAGCACCTGCGCGCTCTGATCAGGGCCAAATCCAAGATCATCGAACAACAGGACGTAGGCGCCGGACGTATCAGCCAACTGGCGGAGCAGTGCAGGGATCGAACCGGCCGCTGCGCTCGCCACCTGGATCAGCCGCACGGCACCGGGAGATTTGCTCTGAGTCGCCGCCACCGCTGACCGGATGAGTGCGGATTTGCCCATGCCGCGCGCGCCCCACAACAGCATGTCATGCGCCGCTGCGCCCATCGCGAGCCGCTCAATATTGCTCGTCACGGCCGCTTTTTGATCGTCCACCCCGCGCAGTGTTTCGAGCGCAAGCGCCTCAAGATGGTCGATCCGCACTCCGCTCTCGCCATCCCAGGTAAAGGCTGGCGCGCTCATCCAGTCGGTCTGCGGAATGACTGGCGGCGCCATCCGTTCGAGCGCAGCGGCGATCCGTTCCAGAACCTTTCGCCGCTCCGTCATGTCGCAGATCAGCTGGCGAGTTTTTCGGCTGAAAGCGTGTAAAGCAAATCCGCCCCGCCCAATGCGCTCTGCTTCAGGCCCAGCGCTTCGGGAACGATGCGCTCGAGGAAAAAGCCCACCGTCACCGGCTTGGACTGCGCGAGCGAAGGCGCTGCGCCCGCTGTGACAGCCTCACGCTGTTTTGCCAACTGCCATCCTGCGACCGCGACCGCTGCCATCGTGCAGAAAGGGACGCTTCCGGCGAGGCGATCATCAAGGCTCGCTTCATCGCGCATCCACCGCGCAATATGCGCACATTGGGTCGCAAGTTCTGCGAGCGCGGGGCTCTCCCCGGCGTCGCACACTATATCGTCGAACAGCGCGATCATCGCTTCGCCACCTTCTAGCCCGAGCTTGCGCGTGACAAGGTCGGCGGCCTGAATCCCGTTTGTGCCTTCGTAGATCGGCGCAATGCGCGAATCGCGCCAATGCTGAGCGGCTCCCGTTTCTTCGACAAAACCCATGCCGCCATGGATCTGAATGCCGATACCGGAAACTTCGACGCCCACATCCGTGCCCCACGCCTTGAGCAACGGGACAAGGATTTCCGCCCGGCTGGCGGCAGGCGCATCGCCGATTGTGCCTCGGTCAACCTGACCGGCACAGTAATAGAGTAGCGCCCGCGCACCTTCGGTCAGCGCCTTCATCCGCACCAGCATGCGTCGCACATCGGGGTGCTCGATAATCGCCACGGGAGACTTATCCGGCGAACCCGCGCGGGCGGATTGGACTCGGTCCACGGCGTAAGCCATTGCTTGCTGCGTGGCGCGCTCACCGATCTGAATGCCCTGATTGCCGACATTGATCCGCGCATTGTTCATCATCGTGAACATCGCCATCAGGCCGCGATTTTCCTGACCGACCAGTTCGCCAACACAATCGTCATTGTCGCCATAGGACATGACGCAGGTGGGCGAGGCGTTGATGCCAAGCTTGTGCTCAAGGCTTACCGGACGCAGGTCGTTGCGCATCCCCGGTGATCCGTCATCGTTCACATGGTATTTGGGCACGACAAACAGGGAAATCCCGCGCGAACCTTCAGGCGCCCCCGGCAGCCGGGCAAGCACCAGGTGGATAATGTTTTCAGCAAGCTCGTGATCGCCCCAGGTGATGTAGATCTTCTGGCCCTTGATCCGGTATTTGCCCGCATGCGGCCCCTCAGTAATCGGTTCAGCAGTGGAGCGCAGCGCTCCGACATCGCTGCCAGCGGCGGGTTCGGTAAGGTTCATCGTGCCTGACCATTTGCCACTGATGAGGTCGGGGAGATATTTTGCCTGTTGATCCTTCGATCCGTGGTGCTCGAGCGCTTCGATCGCGCCGACCGAGAGCATGGGCAGCAGGCTGAATGCCATATTCGCTGCGCCCAGATTCTCCAGAACGTTGCATGAAAGCGTGAAGGGCAGGCCCTGCCCGCCAAAATCGACCGTGGACGCGGCTGGTCACGAATCGCTCGTGTCAATGGCCAGCGAGCCGTG
>JBCBKF010000155.1:0-6166 GCA_038522255.1 Pseudomonadota bacterium | reverse complement strand
TGAGCTGACATTGGCGGTGCCCGATCACAATCTTCCCACAACGCCGCGCCTTGGCCCTGATGGCGCCCGCCTGCCGATCGCTGATCCGCAAAGCGCCGCGCAATTGGCCGCGCTGGAGAAAAACGCGCCCGCTTTCGGCATCCGGTATATCGATGCGACCGCAGCTGAACAGGGCATTGTCCATGTCGTTGGCCCGGAGCAGGGCTTTTCGCTCCCCGGCACCACCATTGTTTGCGGCGATTCGCATACGGCCTGCCATGGCGGTTTGGGTGCGCTCGCTTTCGGGATCGGGACAAGCGAGGTCGAACATGTGCTGGCGACGCAGACATTGTTGCTGCAGCGCTCCAAAAGCATGGAGGTCCGGGTCGATGGCATGCTGGGCCCCGGCATTTCAGCCAAGGATTTGATCCTTCACATCATTGGCGTCATCGGCGCAGCGGGAGGAACGGGCCATGTGATCGAATATCGCGGGGCGGTCTTTGAGGCGATGAGCGTCGAGGAACGCCTGACCGTGTGCAATATGAGCATCGAGGCGGGCGCACGCGCCGGGCTGATCGCGCCTGATGAAACCGTGTTCCGTTACATCAAGTATCGCCCCATGGCGCCCAAGGGCGATGCATGGGACGCCGCGATAGCCTATTGGCGCACGCTGCACACCGATGAAGGCGCTCAGTTTGCCAAGTCTGTTGCCATCAGCGCAGCCGATGTGGCGCCAACCGTCACCTGGGGCACCAGCCCTGAAGATGTGGTCCCCATAACCGGCACAGTGCCCTCGCCCGATAGCTTCGCCGATGAAAACAAGCGCGCCGCAGCCGCAAAGAGCCTCGATTACATGGACCTCACCCCCGGCACCGCCATGACAGACGTCGCGGTTGAGAACATCTTCATCGGCAGCTGCACCAACAGCCGGATCGAAGATCTGCGCGCTGCCGCTGCAGTGCTGAAAGGTCGGTCGAAGGCTGCCAATGTGCGCTGGGCAATTGTGGTGCCTGGCTCTGGCCTTGTAAAAAAGATGGCAGAGGAAGAGGGTCTTGACCGTGTTTTCACCAAGGCAGGCTTTGAATGGCGCGAGCCTGGTTGCTCTGCGTGCCTGGGCATGAACCCTGACAAGATCCCGCCAAACGAGCGCTGTGCCTCGACCTCCAATCGCAATTTCGTCGGTCGGCAGGGTCCGGGCAGTCGCACGCATCTGGTCTCGCCTGCGATGGCAGCGGCGGCGGCCGTGACGGGCAAACTTACCGATGTGCGCGAATTGTCATGATCGGATGGTGCCATTGCGGCACCACCGCGCACTGGATGACGGACAGGTATTTTGACCGCAGGCGCAATTGGAACGGCGCGCGCAAAGCTGAGCGTGGAAGAGCCGCCGGACATCCTGATCCTGGGCGACAAGGTCTTCGTTTGATCGCGCAGCCCTTGCATTGATCGGGTCGGCGGAGCAAAAGATGGCCATGACCGATAAACCAGATGAAAAGCCCGCAGGCTCCAAGGCAACAGCGATCGGCGTCGCTGCCACAATCGGCTCTGCGGCGGTAGCGGCCGCGCTGCTTTATGCAGGCCGCCGCTTCCGCAAAAAACCCGAGGACAGCGCCATCGGGGTCGATCAGGCCAAGGCCCCGCCCTCTGGCGAGCCGCCTCAGACAGACTGAGCACCGTCTGTTCCCATGGAAAAGCTCACGCGCGTTGAGGGTAGGGCCATCCCGTTTGGCCAGAAGAATGTCGACACCGACGTCATTATCCCCGCTAAATGGCTCAAGACCATCACTCGCGACGGGCTTGGCGAAGGCGCGTTTGAAAGCCTGCGCGAGGCCCCTGGCAATGTCTTTGACGATCCCGTCTACGCTGGTGCGCCGATCCTGATCGCGGGCGATAATTTCGGCTGCGGCTCCAGCCGCGAACATGCCGCGTGGGCGATGCTCGATCTGGGCATTCGCGCGGTGATTGCGCCCGGTTATTCTGACATCTTCTCGGGCAACGCGGTCAAGAACGGGATCCTGCCTGTGGTCCTGCAACAGGCCGCGATTGACCGGCTGATGGAGGTGGCGCGCGAGGGATCCCCCATCACGGTGGATCTGGAAACGCAAAGCGTAACCACACCTTATCAGGACCGCTTCGTGTTTGAGATCGACCCGTTCCGCAAACACTGCCTGTTGCATGGGCTGGACGAAGTTGCGCTTACACTGGAGCGCGTGGAGGCCATAGGACAATTTGAAACCCGCCGAAATGCCGCGCAAAGCTGGCTGATGGCGGGCACCGACGTTTAAGGGAGAGACACCGATGAAAGCGATCCAGACCCACGAAGTGGGCGGCCCGGAAACCCTCACTCTGGATGAGATCGACGTTCCGGCGCCCGGCACGGGCGAGGTGCTCGTCGCGGTGAAGGCGTGCGCGATCAATTATCCCGACACGCTGATGATCCGGGATCTCTACCAGTTCAAGCCCGAGCGTCCTTACTCGCCCGGCGGCGAGATTGCCGGCGTGGTCGAAGCGGTCGGCGAAGGCGTTGAGAATTTCAAGGTCGGTGACCGCGTGATGGCGGGCATGGGCAATGGGGGCTTGCGCGAAAAGGCGATCGTGCCGGCGGGTCGAATGTTTCCGGTGCCAGATGGCGTGCCGTTTGAAAAAGCCGCCTCGCTGCTCATGACCTACGGCACCACGATCCATGGCCTCAAAGATCGCGGGCATATCAAGGAAGGAGACGTCGTCCTCATCCTTGGCGCAGCAGGCGGCGTGGGCCTTTCTGCGGTAGAACTGGCCAAGGCCTATGGCGCGCGCGTGGTTGCAGCGGTCTCCAGCGAGACGAAGGGCAAAGTCGCCAGACAAGCGGGAGCCGACGAAGTTGTAATCTACCCGCGCGAGGAAATGGACAAGGCCGCATCGAAAGAGCTGGCAAACGCATTCAAGACGGCCTGCGGGCCCACCGGTGCCAACATCGTCTACGACATCGTTGGCGGGCAATATTCCGAGCCCGCTCTGCGTTCGATCGCTTGGGAGGGGCGTTTCCTTGTGGTCGGCTTCCCCGCCGGGATTGCAAAGATGCCCCTGAACCTCACCCTGCTAAAATCCTGCGACATTTGTGGCGTTTTCTGGGGTGCCTTCACCGCGCGCGAGCCGGCGCGCTTCATTGCGCAGGTGCAAGAGCTCTTCCAGCTCATGCAGGACGGCAAGATCGATCCGCTGGTCTCTGAAACCTTTCCGCTTAAGCGCGCGGGCGAGGCCATTGCCAAGCTGGAAAACCGTGAAGCGGTGGGCAAGCTGGTCGTTACGATGGAATAAACGCCCCTGAGAATTAACGCCGTGACGCGTACGAAGGCTTGCCGCTGCACGCGCCTCGGCCTATTTCGCACGGGACCAATTCTCGGAGGGATCAATGACCGACTTCAACGACCGCAAACGCGCAGAAGAAGCCAAATTCGCAGCGGACGGCGAGACCGCGTTCAAGATTGCCGCGCGCCGCAACCGCTTGCTGGGCGAATGGGCCGCGGGCCTGATGAACCTAACCCAGGAAGAGACCGACGCTTACAAGAAATCGGTCGTCCAGGCCGATTTTGAAGAGGCTGGCGATGAAGACGTGATCCGAAAGCTCCTCGGTGATCTCACCTCCGCTGACACCAGCGTGACGGAAGCCGATATCCGCGCCAAGCTCGACGAAATGGCGATTGAAGCCAAGCGTCAATTAATGAGCGAAGGCTGAGCACACCGCACAATCGATGGAGACCCTGCGATGCCGATGAAGGGCGAAGACATAATTTCCGCGATCGAGACCGAGCTTCCGGGCGCGACAGTCGAACTGACCGATCTGGCGGGGGATGATGATCACTGGGCTGCGCGCGTGACAGCGCCGCAATTCGCAGGCAAGACCCGCGTGGCGCAGCACAAAATGGTATATGCCGCGTTCGGTGCGAAAATGGGCGGCGAATTGCACGCCTTGCAAGTGACGACGGTGGTGCCCAAATAAGACTTGAGGCAGCGCCGCCCGCAACCCCTATTCCTAACCCACAAGAGGCCGAAACATCATGGCTGACACCAACGAACGCATCTCCACTCTCGTCGGCGAGAACGACGTTGTCCTGTTCATGAAGGGCACCCCGCTTTTCCCGCAATGCGGCTTTTCGAGCCGCGCGGTCGCTATCCTCGACCATGTCGGCGTAACTTATGAAAGCGTCGATGTTCTCCAAGACATGGAAATCCGCCAGGGGATCAAGGCGTTCTCCGACTGGCCGACCATCCCGCAGCTTTACGTAAAGGGTGAGTTTGTCGGCGGTAGCGACATCATGATGGAGATGTTCGAAGCCGGCGAATTGAAACAGTTGATGGACGACAGCGGGATAACAGCGCAGGCCTGATCTCGCTATTGTGCGCCCCTGTATGGGCGCGCGCTTACAGACGCACGACATAAGAAAAGCCGTTTTGGGTGACCAAACCCAAAACGGCTTTTGCTTAGCACGGGGAGGCAAGACCAGAGACCAGGAAGATCTTACCTCGTTCGAAGACCACTGGGTCTGCCCACACTAATGCACCGCCCGTGCCAAAATCGCACATGTCATATTTTCCATGGCCTTGCGTGGTTAACACTCATTACGCACAGATACTAAGTGTAAAGTCATCCGACACCGTTTGACGTGTCCCTTTACCCGGCACCGCTGAGCGAAATCGCCGCTTTGGAGCGTTGAACGCTTGGCAAGACGGCACCGCCGGGCCATCACGGCGCCATGAGCAATTCAAGCCAAGGCCCGTCAAGACCATCTCCTGAAGGCATCCCGGCGGCCACGATCATCATCTTTCGCGATGGAAGAGCCGGGGGAAAAGGCGACAGCACAGGCGGCAGCGCGCCGGAAATCCTGATGACGGTGCGATCGCGCAGCATGGCCTTTGCGGGCGGAATGGCGGTCTTCCCGGGCGGGCGGGTGGACCCCGAAGACTTTGATCTGGCGAAAAGCCTTGGCGACAAGAACGGCCTCACACTCGACGAGGCTGCGCATCAAATCGCCGCGATCCGCGAAACGCTTGAGGAAACCGGGCTCGCGCTGGGTTTCAAGGGCGCGATTACCGCGCAAAGTGCCCATGAGGCGCGCGCGCTGCTCGACAAGACGAAGGCCCTTGCCCCCGTGCTCGGCGCGTTTGGCTGGGCGCTCGACTTCGATCAGATCGTGCCCTTTGCTCGCTGGTTTCCGATGAACGAGAAGCTTTCGCGGGTTTACGACACGCGCTTTTACCTTGCCAACCTGGGGACCGGCGCGGTTGAGGTTTCGGTCGACAATTCGGAAAACACGAAGCTGTTCTGGACCACGGCCCAGGGTGCGTTAGACGCCGCGCAAACCGGCGAGATCAAGCTGATCTTCCCGACCCGCCGCAATCTGGAGCGCCTCGCGCTGTTTTCAAGCTTTGCCGATGCGCGCACCCAGGCCGAGGCGATCCCGGTCAAAACCATCATCCCACAGGTTGACGAAAGCAGCGGCAAACCGATGCTTACGATCATGGAGGATGCCGGTTACCCGATTACCGCCGAATTGCTCGAAACGGTCGCGCGCGGCTGATCCCTGCGGGTTAACGGGGGCCGAAATATCCGCGCCGATTGGGTTCGAAATTGACCACGCGATAGCCGCGCTCCGCCATTTCCTTGCGATAATCGTTCTGCGCGTCAACCACTTCGCGGTGGTATTCCCTCTTCGCATCAACTCGGTCTTCGTAGTCGGTCGCGCGTTTGAGGTCGCTGCGCAATTCGCGCTTCGCCTCGCGGATGTCGGTCGTGTAATCAACCCACCACGGGTTGCTGTCATTATTGGGAGAGATGCGAAGGACCGGATTGCCTTCTACAACAATAACCGGATCGTGTTGCGCGCTGACGGCCACAGGTGTGGCGATCGCGGTGCAGGCGATCAGGCTGACAAGAAGGGTGCGCATGGGTCTGGTCTCCTAGTTGACGCTGCGCGACTACACTTGTGTTTTCCACCTGAACGATTGCCGACTCAGCCCGCATTTCCACCCTGCGCAGACCATAAAGCGTGTCGTGGCTGCGACGAACGGGTTCTGGCGGCGGAGGGATCAGCATCAAGGATGATGTGAAAAATGGCGCGCCCCGGAGGACGAAGTCCGTACCACTCAAAGGCAAGGGTGCGCGATCTGAACGAAGTGAAAATGGCGCGCCCTGCAGGACTCGAACCTG
>JBCBKF010000154.1:0-6174 GCA_038522255.1 Pseudomonadota bacterium | reverse complement strand
ACGCGATTATGGGCGCCCCTGTTGGGGCCAAGGCCGGGTTCACCTATTCGTCAGCCATGGCCGGATTTGGCGGCAATTGGGGCTGGGATGAGATGAACGAGTGGCTCAAAAGGCCCAGTTCCTACGTCGAAGGCACCAAGATGAGCTTTGCTGGCCTGTCGAAGGTTGAGGACCGCGCTGCCGTTGCCCTCTACATGAATGACGGGGCCCTGCCGGTGCCCGAATTCACTCCCGAAGCGCCCGAAGCTGAAGCGCCCGAAGCCGAAGAATCGGTTGCCGAGGAAGGGGGCGCCGAACAGGGTGAAACCGATCAGGCCGAAGCCGGCGCCGCATCAGAAGGGCCGGCCGAAGGCGAAGCGTAAATCGTCGGCCTGCGTGCGGTTGACTAGCCGCGCCCCTTGAAACCCTGCGCCACAACGTACCATTCGGACGATCCCTTGCGGCTTGCGGGTGGCTTTGCGTGCTTTACGCTCGTGAAATGGCTCTTGAGCAAGGAAAGCAGTTCGGTGTCCGTTCCCCCCGCCAGAACCTTGGCCACAAAGGCGCCACCTTGTGCAAGCGTCTCCACGGCGAACCACGCGCCCGCTTCCACCAGCGCCATGGTTCGCAGGTGATCGGTCTGCTTATGGCCAACCGTGTTTGCCGCCATATCAGACAGGACCAGGTCGGGCGCCCCTCCCAGCGCATCTTCAAGCGCAGCGGGCGCGCTATCATCCATGAAATCCATTTCGAAAATGGTCACGCCATCAATTGGCTCGGTCGGCAAAAGGTCAATGCCAACCACCGTCGCCTTTGGCGCTTTGGCTCGCACGACCTGGCTCCAGCCGCCCGGAGCAATGCCCAGATCCAGGACGCGCGATGCCCCGCGGACGAGATCAAATCGCTCGTCCAGCTCAATCAGCTTGTACGCGGCGCGGCTGCGATAGCCATCGGCCTTCGCCTTTTTTACATAGGGATCGTTGAGCTGGCGCTGGAGCCACCGAGTTGAACTCTCGGTACGCTTTTTGGCGGTTTTGACCCTGCGATCAGGATTACGACCAGAACGGCTCATACCGGGTCAGCCCTGTGCATCGCACGGGCTTTCCGGCGCCTGGCATGTCCGGTTTTCGATGAGAGCCTTTCGCGCCTTCTGGCTCTGGCGTTCAGCCGCCATCAGGCTACGCAGAATGCCCTCGCGAATCCCGCGATCCGCAACCCCGAGCCGATGCGCGGGCCAAAGATCAAGGATCGATTCCAGAATGGCGCACCCCGCCACAACAAGGCTCGCGCGGTCCTGGCCAATACAAGGCAGTTCGCTGCGTTGCTCCGGCGCCATCAGCGACAGGTCCGAACTGATGGCGCGCATGGATTGGCTCGGGACGATCAGACCATCCACGGCCCTGCGATCATAATGCGGCAGTTCGAGGTGCAAGCTTGCGAGCGTCGTCACTGTCCCGCTTGTTCCCAACAGGCGGATGTCACGGCTCGCGGCGGATTTCGCAATGCGGTCAGCGAACGGGGCGAAGCTATCCGACACCAATTCGCGCATCCGAGCATAACGAAGCTGTCTTGCGTCTTCGTCATGATCGCCGCCGTCGACCGTGTCGGTCAACGAAACAACGCCCCACGGGACGCTTTGCCAATCAAGTATGCGCGGAATGCTCTCGCTTTTGGTGCTACCCGGTTCAAGCAACACAAGCTCTGTGGATCCGCCGCCAATGTCGAAGATCATGGCCGGTCCATCACCTTCTTCGAGAAGGATGTGGCACCCAAGTACCGCGAGGCGCGCCTCTTCCTTGGCGGTGATGATATCGAGCGCGATGCCCGTTTCCAGGCGCACCCGTTCGATGAAATCGCTGCCATTGGCTGCCCGGCGGCACGCCTCGGTCGCCACCGAGCGGGCAAGGCGGACATTGCGTCGCCGCAGCTTTTCAGCGCAGACTGACAGCGCGCTCAGGGCCCGGTCCATCGCTGCATCGGAAAGGCGGCCCGTCGTTGCCAGATCCTCGCCCAGTTTGACCACCCGGCTGAAGGCGTCGATGACAGTGAAATCCTTGCCCGAAGGGCGCGCGATCAGGAGGCGGCAATTGTTGGTCCCAAGATCGAGCGCTGCATAAGCCTCCCCGCGATTGTGCAGGTTGGCGGCCTTTGGACTGTTCGCCGCTTTAGAGCGAGTGGATTTCGGGAGGCTAGCGTCAGCCTGTTTTGCGAGGTTTTGAGACGTGCGCCGCGGAGGCTGGCCTGAACAATCGGCCACTGCGGTACTGGCCGCATTGGTTTGGTCGCGGCACGGATTGCGGCCATTTTTACGGGCGTGCTTACCCGCGGAACCGCGTTTGCCTTTGGCCTTTGGCCGTTCTTGCTGGAAGGAGCCCTTGTAGCGAAAGTCGGCTACTTTGCCGGACGTCTTGCTCCTTTTTGTTCCAGCTCTCCTGTTTCCGTCCGGCGGCAGCGTGTCCGCCATAATCTCAATCTTTCATCTCACTTGAACCAAGAGGCCCAAGCACTTGGTGTGAAAAGTAACCCAAGCGAGCTGATTGAGCAAGCGGGAGGCGTCCCTCGCAATGCTGCGAGTTGCGTTCCGGCCGACGAGGGCTGGGGCTTGACCTTGCCCGCGCGCAAAACTAAGTGCACGCCTCCAGCGCGCCCGCTTGCCGAAGTCGGCCCACAACCTCTGCGCTTTGCCCCGTCGTCTAATGGTAAGACTACGGACTCTGACTCCGTCAATTGAGGTTCGAATCCTCACGGGGCATCCAGCCAGATCACACCCGCCTGTGACATGGCCGCATCGCGGCTTGCCGCTGCGCACGCACGGGCCTAGAGCGGCGCGATGACGAAAACCCCCTCCGAGCACGACCTCGCTGATCGCAAATTCTATCGCGCGGGCGAGGAAAGCCGCTTCGCCGAAGAAGCGCCCGACCGCACCCCCCAAACCGAACATCCCGCCTACAAACTTGCCTTTCGCGACACCGACTTCCTGCTGCGCGATGAATTGCGCCCGGTGCGCTTTCAGCTTGAGCTCCTCAAGCCGGAAATGCTGCTGGACGAAGCGCGCGTGGGCTCCACCCTCGTTATGTATGGATCAGCGCGCATCCCGTCGCCCGATGAAGCGCAGGCCAAAATTGACGCGGCTACGGGCAAGGGGGAATTGGAGCAGAAAATCGCAGAACGCCTCGCCGCCAAGGCCAGGTATTACGATGAGGCTTACAAGCTTTCGCGGTTGGTTTCCGAAAAGGCGATTATCGAGGATGGCAAGCGCCAATTTGTTGTAACGACAGGCGGCGGTCCTTCGATCATGGAGGCGGGCAATCGGGGTGCCAGCGATGCAGGTTCGGAAAGCATCGGGCTCAACATCATTCTGCCGCACGAACAGGCCCCCAATTCCTATGTGACGCCTTATCTGAGCCTCAACTTTCACTATTTCGCTTTGCGCAAGATGCACTTTTTGCTCCGCGCACGTGCGGTTGCGGTCTTCCCCGGCGGTTTTGGCACATTTGACGAATTGTTCGAGCTGTTGACCCTGGTCCAGACCGGCAAGATGAAACCCATTCCGATCCTGTTGTTCGGCCGCGACTTCTGGGAGCGGGTGATCAATTTCGAA
Source organism: Pseudomonadota bacterium (assembly GCA_038522255.1). Lineage (GTDB taxonomy): Bacteria > Pseudomonadota > Alphaproteobacteria > Sphingomonadales > Sphingomonadaceae > Erythrobacter. Next base: position 2,594 of record JBCBKF010000154.1, on the reverse strand, counting down.
GCGATTGCCGAAGAGGGCACCATTTCGCGCAAGGATCTTGACCTGTTTCAGTGGTGCGAAACCGCTGAGGAGGCCTGGTCGCACATTGCCGAATTTTACGAACTCGAGCGGTAATCTCACTCAATCGGCAAGCGATCGCACCGCCTGATGGCCAAGCGGCCCGTTGCCAGCGCCAAATCCGGGCGCTGCCTCGATCGCGCGCAGCACGAAATTGCGCCCGAGCCGAACGGCGTTCTCAAGGCTCTGACCATGCCCCATAAGCGTCGCAATGGCCGAAGATAAAGTGCACCCCGTGCCATGGGTATGGACGGTGTCGATCCGCGCGTGCTCAAAGTATCCGGGCTCCCGGCCCGGTTGTATGAGAATATCAATGATCCGCTCATCGGGCGTGTGGCCACCCTTTGCGAGCACCGCTGCGCCGGTTATCCCGCTGAGTTCAAGCGCTGCTTCGACCATGTGATCGCTGGTTGATAAAGTCCGCCCGACAAGGTGGCCAAGCTCTGGCAGGTTGGGCGTCAGCAGCGTTGCCAGAGGGAACAGGTCCTGATTGAGCGCGCTGATTGCATCGGGTGCGATCAGCGCCGCGCCGCTGGTGGCGATCATGACAGGATCAAGGATGAGTGGCGTTTCTTCAGGCATCGCGGCGAGCGCTTTTGCGGTGGCGGCAATGATATCCGCGTCGTGCAGCATCCCGATCTTGATGGCGTCCACGCCGATATCACTGAGGCAGCTTGCAATCTGGCCTGCCACTACGTCGCCGGCCATTGGCACCACCGCCTGAACACCTACGCTGTTCTGGGCGGTGATCGTGGTGATCGCCGTCATCGCGTAGCCGCCCAGCATTGTGATGGTCTTGATATCCGCCTGCACGCCCGCCCCGCCCGAGGAATCCGAGCCAGCGATTGACAAAATGCGTGGGGGCAAGCGCACAGGTGTTTGGGGCTGCGAAGCCATGATGCGATCTCAGGCCGCCGCGCGCACGGCTTCGCACACGCTATCAACGACGCTCTCGACGCGGCCGGGATCGTCACCTTCGGCCATCACCCGGATAACGGGTTCTGTGCCGGAAGGACGAATGACGAGGCGTCCATTCCCTGCCAGTTGCGCCTCGGCCGCACTGATCGCCCGTTTGACGCTTTCGGCTTCGAGTGGCTTGCCGCTGTCATAACGGACATTCTTGAGCAGCTGAGGCACAGGATCATATAGTTGGAGGAGCTCGCTCGCCGGTTTGCCCGCGCGCACAAGGCTTGTGAGCACTTGCAATGCGGCCACCGTTCCGTCGCCTGTCGTCGCATGATCCAGCAAGATCATGTGGCCCGACTGCTCTCCACCGACGTTAAAGCCTCCCTGCTTCATCCGCTCCAGCACATATCGATCCCCAACACGGGTTCGCTCTAGCGCGAGGCCAAGGCCGCTGAGATACCGCTCAAGCCCAAGGTTCGACATTACTGTCGCGACAACGCCGCCACCTGTAAGAGCACCTTGGCGATGCATTCGGGTCGCAATCAGAGCCATGATCTGGTCGCCGTCGATCGTGTTTCCCCGCTCATCGACCACGATCAACCGGTCTGCGTCGCCATCAAGAGCGATGCCGATATCGGCGCTCTCTTCAACCACCCTCGCCTGCAGGCTCTCGATTGCGGTTGATCCCACGCCATCGTTGATGTTGGTGCCGTCCGGCGCGACCCCCAAGGCAATCGTATCCGCGCCCAGTTCCCAGATCGCAGAAGGCGTCACCTGATAGGCTGCCCCATGCGCGCAATCGACCACGACTTTCAGATCATCGAAGCGAACATCGGAAGGGACTGATTGCTTGACGGCGTGGATATAGCGCCCGCGCGCGTCCTCAATTCGGCGCGCACGACCGATTTTCTCGGGGGCGGCCAAAGAAATATCCGTTTCTATCAGGCGTTCAATCTCGCTCTCCGCCTCGTCGGAAAGTTTGAAGCCGTCGGGGCCAAACAGCTTGATACCATTGTCCCTGTAAAGATTGTGGCTGGCTGAAATCATGACGCCCAGATCGGCGCGCATCTCGCGGGTGAGCAGCGCGATTGCCGGGCTGGGGAGGGGGCCGGTCATGATCACATCCACGCCGACGCTGGTAAAACCGGCGACCAAAGCGCTCTCCATCATGTAACCGGACAGCCGCGTATCCTTGCCGATCACCACGCGGTGCCGATGGCCGCCGCGCACAAAGTGCCGGCCTGCCGCCTGCCCCACCTTCATCGCGATCGCGGCGGTCATGACGCCTTCGTTCGTGCGCCCCCTGATACCATCCGTGCCGAAGAATTTGCGTGACATGGAGCGTTGGTCTTCCCTGGACTATCTGCAAGATTTGTCACGCGCTTGTGGCGCGGTTATCGCGCGATGAAAAGGGGATGGTTGCATCCTTGGCATGCGAAGTCATCAAGAAGGGGCGCATTTGACCTACACACAGACACAAGAAGCGCCAGCCAGGGGACGCTTTGAGCTCACTGCGATCCGGCTTCCCGTGGTCGCAACCTTTGTGGCATTGCTGGCTGGCGACCAGCGGAATAATGGTCATCTGGAGCGCTCTGAGCCATAAAGTCCCGATCAATGCCACGCTTTGGGTC
>JBCBKF010000153.1:0-6179 GCA_038522255.1 Pseudomonadota bacterium | reverse complement strand
AGCCCCGCTTTCGCTCAAACCGCGCAGCAGGAAGCGGCCGACGGCGAGGCGGCGGCGACACAGGCCCCTGCGCCTGCTGACAACCGGATCGTGACGGTGGTTTATGACGACGCGTCGGTCTTCACCATTCGCGGCAAGGTAAAGGTGCAGACCACCGTCAAATTTGCCGATGACGAGCGGATTGAGAACGTCGCGATCGGCGACAGCAAGGCATGGCAGGTCCAACCCAACAAGGCGCAGGGGCCTGTGTCGCCGCCGCCTCGCCGTCGGCCGCTTCCTGCTGCGCGGTTTGAGCGAAAGCGGGGCTGACGGCCATAATGGCGGCCAGCGGCGCAGTCTTAATGAGCAGCAAGGTGGCTGCGCGGGTCATCGTGGTGTCTCCGTCTTCGGCTTGGCTCTGCGATTCGCGCTGGATGGACCATTGCTGGGTGAAGCGCTTTTGAAGCGATTTCCGATCCCGCGTGTGCGCGAGGGACCAGTGCCTGCGCCTTGCGCCGACCCACCCGGTGAAGTCGAGGCATAAACTGTCGTCTGGCGTGTTGTTCCAGTCGCAGGTCCGGTGTCGTTCGCCGCCACCGCTGCAGCGGGCGCAATGTCGGCGCGCCGCTGGCTTGCGATCGTTGCTGCGGCGGGCGGTGCGACCTGCGCGGCGCGCGGTGTGGTCGATGCCGCCATAGCGACCGGCGCGCTGCTCGCAGCCTGTACGCCCGGTTCCGCGTCGCGCGTGCCAGCAACAAAGCCAAAGACCTGCCAGCGCGAGACCATCACCGAAGAAACGATCAGCGCCATGAGCATCAGCATACAGTGAACAAAACCGACGATGAAAAATGCCATCGCCGCCTGCTGATTGATCTCGCCGGGCGCCACCAGAAGGTTGGCCAGGATAGGCACAGCCATTTCCAGCATGATCGATCCGCCAACCACGGCGAACAAAGGCGCAAGCGCCAGCATCATCATGCCCTTGAGCCAGCCCACGAACAGGCCGCGCGTCTGGTTGAACAGCGCCATAACCACAAAGATCGGGCCTACGGCTAGCAAGAGCGCCAACCCAATTCGAGCGGTCACGAGCAGGCCCACCGTACCCAGCAGCAGCAGCAGCGCACCAAGCCACATCATACCGGGGGGCGAGAACATGTTGATGTCGGTCTGCCCGGTCGACGCTTCCTGCACCGCGATGAACACAACGTCTAGCTTTTGAGCAAAGGTGATCGTCGCGGGGCCATCGCTGTCTGTAAGGACCCCGGCCAGCCAGTCGGGAAAGTCGATGAAGAAGGTGTAAAACAGCCCCGAAAACGCGGCAAAACTGGTCGCAAAGGTCACGACCAGACCCACCGTCATGATGCGCGGCACCAGCGCGCGGACTGACAGGTTGGAGCGCCCCAAAGCAAGGCTAATTCCCAGAAACGCAACATAGAAGGTGAGCAGGATGATGAGCACCGGAGCCATCTGGCCCTCGGAGCCAAAGAGGCGACCAAAGGCCTGCTCGCTCACCTGGCTGGCGATGCAATCGACCGCGGTCAGCGCTGCCGAAACGCCCGAACCCACCTCCTGGGCGGCGATATCGCACGTTGTTGCCATTATTCCGCCACCTGCCAGACGGAGTGACCGTCGTCATCAAGATCGCTGCCCGCTCCGCTTACGCCGCCATCAGGCCACACCTTGTTGGTGAGTGCGGGATACCACTGGCTGGGATCATCGCCTACCGCTTCGCGCAGCAGATCAAGCCGGCGCACCGAAGCCTCGCGGCCCGACAGGATTGTAAGCACCTCCGGCGCGCCTGACAGATCAAGCCGCACAACCACGCTCGCATCAGGCTGGCGCACCAGGAAGCAGCGGCTATGCCCCGGCAAAGTACGGATCAGCGCGAGTTCGTGATCGGTCAGGCCAAACCCGTCGCAGTAATCCTCTGGCCGAGCGCGGCTGTTGGGCATGAAAACCATGGTTGCAGTCTGCTCCACCAAGGCGGTGGAAATACGGCTCTCCAACGCGTCGCGCGCGCTCTGGGTTGCAAATCCGACCAGCGCGTTGCGCTTGCGCAGCGTTTTAAGCCAGTCGCGGATGCGTGCGGCGAACACCTCATCATCGAGCGCCTTCCAGCCTTCATCGATCAGGATCATGGTCGGCTTGCCGTCCAGCCGCTCGTCAATGCGGTGGAACAGATACATCATGGTTGGCGTGCGCAGGCGCGGATTTTCGAGCAACTGCGTCATGTCAAAGCCGAGCACGCGCGCATCAAGGTCAAGCAGGTCATGTTCGTTATCAAACAGCCACGCGTGCTCCCCACCCTCGCCACTTGGCGAACCGATCCACGCGCCGAGCCGATCGGCAAGGTCACCGGGCTGCGGACGCCGCGTGCCGGCCAGCAATTCCTTGAAGTGCCTCAGGCGCCGCAGGCTGGGATCGTTTTCATAGGTCGCATCGACAGCGGCGCTGATACAGGCGAATTCCTCGGGCCCATCGGCGTTCAGCAGCACGCCAAACCAATCGCGCAAAAACGCCTTGTTGGTCGCCGTATCAGGCAGCGAGAGCGGGTTGAACCCGGTCGGCTCACCCGGACAGATCCGGTCATAGCGCCCGCCAATCCCGCGAATGAACAGCTCGGCGCCGCGATCCTTGTCGAACAGGATGGTACGCGGGCTGAATTTCTGTGCCTGCGCGGCGAGGAAGTTCATCACCACGGTCTTGCCCGACCCCGACGGTCCGATCACCGAGAAATTGCCGAGATCACCATTGTGAAAATTGAAGAAGAACGGCGTGGCGCTGGTCGTCTCAAGCAAGGTCACCGCATCGCCCCAATGGTTGCCGTCAGCCGACCCCAGCGCGAAACCGTGAAAGCTGCCAAAGCCCGCCATATTAGCGCTGGAGATCAGCGCGCGGCGCACGATGTAATCCTCGTTGCCCGGGAATTGCGCCCAGAATGAAGGCTCCAGATTGGTGTCTTCGCGCACCGCGATTGCGCCGGTATCCGCCAGCGCCGCGGCACACGCAGCGGTAGCATCGTCCAACCGGTCAAGCGTGCGCTCCCGCACCAGCACGGTGAGGTGATGATCGCCAAAGCCGACACCACCATTGCCCAGCGCATCGCGCGCAGCCATCATGTCTGCGCGTTCCGCAGCGGCCTCTTCATCCACCGAACGCGAGCGGCGCAAGGCCAGGTCGATCCGCTCGCGCGCGGTCGTGCGTTCATTGGGCGCGTAGCTTTCGGTGACGATCATCTCGTAAGGCAGACGCAGCAGGCTATCGAGCAAGCCCGGCGAGGTCGCCTCCGGGTAATCCTTAATCCCCAGGATCGCGCCAAAATCGGGGTTCCCGGCTCCCTTCTGTTCCATCGCATCCAGGCCAAAGCTCGTGCGGCGATAGGGAATCATGTGGCCGATATCTGTATTGGGAGACGGCCGGCGCACGGGTCGCATCTCACCGTTATAAAGCGCTGAGAGCAGCTCCAGCATTTCCGAATTGCTGCCACCCTTGGACGTACCATTAGTCTGGGGCGCATCGTAATCGCCCAGCACCGCTGCACCATAAGCCGAAAGCGAGGCGGTGAGCCCCGTCACCGCTGCCTTAAGGCTGCGAATATCCTTGGGGTCAGCCTCAAGTTCGTCCCTGCCCCCCAACCCTTTGCGGCGCGAAAAGAATTTTGACATCCGTTCAGGCAGGCCCGTCTTGCCGCGCGCGGGGCGGCGGATGAGCGTGACGAACTGATCGTTGATGAACAGCGATCCGCCCGCCAGTCGCTCGCGCCAGCGCGCGTCGATATGGCGGCTAAGGGGATCGGGAAACTCTGCGTCCAGCTCCACTTCGACCCGGCGACGAATGACGTGGTGATAAAGGACAAAGCGCGCATCCAGCGTCGAGCGCAGCATCACCTCGCGCGTTGCCGCATGGGCGTTGAGTGCGTCGGAATCCTCCGTCTCGAACAAAAGGCCGGGCACCTGGATCGCGCTCATGACTGATCCATCGCGCAGCAGCACGGTGCTTTCGTCGATCAGGCGTTCGTAAGGCAGGCGATCACCAACGAGCGCTTCCTTGGCGCTCCAGCTGGCAGGTCCGATCCAATTGGCCATAATCAAAGCCCCTCCTTAAGAGGCCATCTCGCGCCGTATATCAAGGAGCATAACTGTTGCCTCCCCAGCGTTTGAAATTGGGTATGCGCGGGCATTTTGAGACTTTGGTGATCCACAGATCAAAAGTGCGCGGCTCACGCAGGCAGGCGAAATAGCCGACAAGGTGCATGACCAAAGGCACCAGAAGGAACCACAGGCTGTCGAGCACGAGAAAGGCAATGGTCGAAACCGTCATGTTGATGATGAAATAATTCATCGTCACGCCCGCAAACATCTGCGGCCGGGTGAGGCTGCGATAGATCGGATGGCGGGCGAGTTCGCTCATCGATCAGAACGCCGCAATGGATGTAACGAGGCGCGGGGCACCAAAGATGATGAACACGCCCACGATGACAGTGCCGCCATAACGCCAGTTCATCCGTCCCGTCAGCATCATGAAGCCCACGCCTGCGACGGCCATCACCGCAAGACTCGTCGCAATCGGGCCGAGCAAAATGCTCTGCATCCACAAGAGCGCATCAACCAGCGGGTTGCCACCTGGATCACCAGTAGTCTGGGCCAGCGCCATAGACGGCACCAGCAGGGTAAACAACGCAGCAAGCCATCGGGCTGGCAGTCGGGAAAGCAAGTTCATTGATGTATCCATACTCATAAATAACGGTCTTGGCTCGAAACTCGCGAATTACGGCGCGATTTGGGGCTTGATCTGGGGCGCGATCTCGGAGCGGGAATGATCAGCGAGACGGCCCATAATGGCGGCAACATACAGTTTTGTCTCGCGGATGTTGGGAACGCCGCCCGCGCGGATCACCCGCCCCGGCCCTGCGTTGTAAGCAGCGAGCGCTTTTTCCAGATCGCCGTCAAACCTGTCTAACTGCTCGCGCAGATAGCGCGCGCCGCCTTCGAGGTTTTGCATGGGGTCGTCCGGGTCAACGCCCAGATATCGCGCAGTGCCCGGCATCAATTGCGCAAGGCCGCGCGCGCCTGCATGGCTGACCGCTCCGGCGCGCCAGCGGCTTTCCTGCCAAACCACCGCTTCCAGCAGGCTGGGGCTGAGATCGAAGCGGCGGCTTAATTCGGTGATCTTCGCAGCATATTGCGCCGGGACACCAGCCGCGCTTACCGCAATATCCGCAACAATGGCGTCAGGGACGACGACTGCGTCTAGGTTTACCCGACCTGCTTCGCTGTCATCGACACCGATGCTCGCTTGCGCCAGTTCGCCTGCGACCCAGCGCGCACCCTCGGGGCCGATCTCCATAACATCGGCACGCGCCATGGTTGCGCCCATCGACACACCAATGGCGAACCCAACAGTAACAAGACAGCGCGTGGCGCGCGCAGGAATCATTGCCGACCCTCCGAAAGCCTGTCCCTTGTCTAGTCTAAATGACAAGGAGGTGACAGTCTCTCTTTGTAGCAGCGAACCTGCGCGCTTCGGGCGGCACAACGCAAAACGGCGAATCGCTGATTGCGATCCGCCGTTTCTGGTCTGCGCTATTGCGGCGCCAGACTTCTTCGCGCGCACGACCCAGCAGGCCCTTTGCAACAGTCTTGTGCGATAATAAAGAGTCAGCCTTGCTTAATTGCGGCGCGACAGTTTGGGTTCAAAGTCACCCCGATCCAGCATCCACAGCGCCTTGCGAGCAAGCCGCCGCGAATCAATCGCATCGCCATCGGCGGTTTCAAGCTGGATCGAATCCGGGCTTGCGATCGCACGTTCGAACAATATGCGGGCTTTTGGTGCATCTCCCGATTGAGCGTGCGCGATGCCCAGATTGATCAGCAGAGCGGGATCGTCCGGTGCGGTTTCGAGGCGTTTTTCAAGGGCGATGATCGCTCTTTGGGTGCGTCCTTTGGCAAGTTGCCTGGCAGACAGATTGTCGGCCCCCGTTTCGCTTAGCGGACTGGAAGTAGCCGGGTCGTCTTGCAGGATCGGGTCAAGGGTTGGCGCGCTGGCAAACAGCAGCGAGGCCATTGTGAGTGTCGTGATCATAACATGTCTCTCCTTAGATGATGAGACCATCATGCACCTCCCCCTCCGAACATGCAACATTTCTGTAATATTGTAACGTTTCTATCTTTTTCCGGCGCTTCACACTGTTTTTTTTGTCT
>JBCBKF010000152.1:0-6217 GCA_038522255.1 Pseudomonadota bacterium | reverse complement strand
CTCTCCCAACACAGGGTAACAGCACCGCCGCCGTCCCTGATACCTCGTCCAGGTTATTTTTAGAGCAGGCGTATCATGAAGCGTTGGCAAAAAATCACACTCGCGGCGCTGGTCGCGGTTCTGGCCGTGGGCATTGTTGGCTATCTCAATCGATTGCCGCTTTTTCTTGCAATCGTGCGGTACTCGACGGATATCGAGGTGCCAGTCAATCAGCCTATAGTCTGGGAAAAGGGACCTGCTGAGGCCGAACTGCCGGCAAGCGAACGGCCGCCAAACATCATCTTTATCCTCGCCGATGATATGGGCATCAACGACATCTCCACCTTCGGTGGCGGTATTGCCGGGGGAGCGCTACAGACCCCGAATATTGACCGCCTGGCCCGTGAAGGCGCGGTCTTTTCGCAAGCCTATTCCGGCACGGCGACCTGTGCTCCGTCGCGCGCCATGCTGATGACAGGGCGTTATCCGACGCGCACCGGCTACGAATTTACCCCCATGCCGGCCAATATGGTCCCGACTGTGCGATCTGTCAGCCGCCAAATTCGGGACGATCTGCCGCGCGGATTTTACCTCGAGGAGTTGGAGAAGACCAAGCCGCCATTCAATGAACAAGGCCTGCCTACCGAGGAAGTCACCATTGCCGAAGTGCTCAAGGAGCGCGGCTATCATACGGTCCATATCGGTAAGTGGCACCTGGGCACTAATAACGGGATGCACCCTAATGATCAGGGATTTGACGAAACCCTGCTGATGCGCGGCGGCTTTTATATGCCGGTTGATCACCCCGGTGTCGTCAATGCGCAGCTGGACTTCGATCCGATTGACCACTTCATCTGGGCATCGACCCATTACGCGGTTTCCTTCAACGATTCCGAGAAGTTTCAGCCCGATGGTTATCTCACGGACTACTGGACCGAAGAAAGCCTGAAAGCGATTGAGGCTAACAAGAACCGGCCCTTCCTGCTGTATCTAGCGCATTGGGGCATACACACGCCGCTTCAGGCCACGAAAGAAGATTATGAGGCTGTCGGCGATATCAAGCCGCATCGTCTGAGAGTCTATGCCGCGATGATGCGCGCGGTTGACCGCAGTGTGGGGAAGATCATGGCGAAGCTTGAGGAAGAAGGTCTGGCGGACAACACGATCGTCGTTTTCTCAAGCGACAATGGCGGCGCTGGCTATATCGGTCTGCCGGAGGTCAACGCCCCCTATCGCGGGTGGAAACAAACCCTTTTCGAGGGCGGTATCAGGGTTCCCTTGTTCATGCGATGGCCCGCGCAAATTGAGCCGGGCACTGTGGATGGTACGACCGTTGCGCACATCGACGTCATGCCCACATTGGCTGCCGCTGCGGGAGCAAGCCTGCCGCAAGGGGTTGAGATTGACGGTCTAAATCTCCTCCCGCTTGCCAAAGGGGAGGGCGAAATCACCCGGCCAAACAACGCGATCTTCTGGCAGAGCGGCGATTATCATGTGGTGCGCGCGGGCGATTGGAAGTTGCAAAGAGGCGGGCAGGAAGGCCAGTTGGCGCTCTATGATCTGGCGAGCGATCCGACCGAAAAGGTTAATGTCGCTGCAGATGAGCCCGACAAGACCGCTGAACTGGTCGCGCTGCTCGATGCGCATCAGGACGGGCGAAGGGCACCGGTCTATCCCGGCGTTGTCGGCGGCGTGGTGATGATCGACAAGACGATGGCCGAAACATACGAGGCGGGCGACGAATACGTGGTCTGGACGAATTAATCCCCTCCGATTTCGACTATCGCGGCGTTTGGTGATAGCGGCGAACCTGTGAAAACGACAATCGACACACCGCATCACGCCGCCGCTGCGATCAAGAACGCGATGGCGAGGGAAAAGCCCGAGGCTGACGGACGCCGGGCGCGCAGCATGGCAAGCCGTTCGCGGATCATCGAGGCTATGGTCGAACTGATCGCGCAGGGTGATCCCAATCCCAGTGCCGCCCATGTTGCCAAGCGCGCCGGGATTGCGCTGCGCTCCGTCTATCGCCTTTTCGAAGACAAAGAGAGCCTTCTACGCGAGATCGACGATTGGCTGACGCGCGCATACCAGCCCGACCTGACGCGCCCCTTTGAAAGCGGGGATTGGCGCGAGCGGCTTTATGAGTTGATCGAGCGCCGGGCGTCGATGAATGAGGCAATCGTGGTGTTCCGGGTGTCGAGCCAGACAGCGCGCTATACCTCGGATTTTGTCCGCGATAACTATCGCCGCTCGATGGCGCGTGAAAAACGCATCCTCAATTCAGTTCTGCCCGATCCGCTCAAGACCGATACAAGGCCAGGGCGAGCTTTGCTGATCGCCACCAATTTCGACACTTGGAGATTTTTGCGTCAGGATGAAGAACTCTCGCCGCAAGACACCGTACGGGCGATCAAGGAGCTTGTGGATGACATAATTGACCGCGCTCTTCGCGTGACGGACGTACCGAGCTGAAGCGCAGTCAAGCAAAGAGAGGCCCCATGTCCGACATACAAGCGCAAATCGAATGGATCGCCCGACTGGTGCGTCACGACACCACGTCGCGCAATTCCAACCTCAATCTGATCGAAGACGTTGAAACTTACCTCGCCCAGCATGGGGTGCGCTCCACCCGCGTCTCCAACGCCGATGGTGACAAGGCAAACCTCTATTTCTCGGTCGGCCCGGCTGTCGAAGGGGGCGTTGTCCTGTCTGGCCATACCGATGTTGTGCCCGTCGATGGACAACCCTGGGACACCGATCCGTGGACGGTGATCGAAAAAGACGACCGGCTGTTTGGCCGGGGCACCGCAGACATGAAGAGCTTTTCCGCAATTGGCCTGTCGCTGCTGCCCGATATGCTCGCAGCCGACCTCAAGCGACCGATCCACTTTGCGCTCAGTTATGATGAAGAAGTCGGGCTCCTGGGCGCGCCGGCCATGATCAGCGAGATCAAGCGGCTCGTGCCCGCGCCAGTGGCGGTGATTGTGGGCGAGCCGACCAATATGCAGGTGGTCGATGGCCAAAAGGGCATCGCTGTCTTGCGCACCGAAATCACCGGCCATGAAGCGCATTCCAGCCAGCCTCATCGCGGGGCGAGCGCGATCATGGCGGCGGGGCGCTTGATCGCGAAGATTGCTGAGATGACCGAGCGCAGAAAGCGCGCGGCGCGCTCAGATTCGCCGTTCACCCCGGCTTACACCACCATGTCTGTGGGAGTGATTGAAGGGGGGACAGCTGCCAATATTCTGGCACGCCATTGCAGCTTTACCTGGGATGTCCGTCTGATCCCCGGCGATAGCCTGGCTGCGATCTGCGAGGAATTCGACGCAGAGGCTGCGGCGGTCCTGGCTGAGATGCGGGCGATTGCTCCGGATTGTGCGATCATTACGCACAAGCTGGCCGATGGCCCCGCGCTCATGCCTGAAGAGCACAATCCCGCAGCCGAGCTCGCGCACAAGCTGACAGGTGCAAATGGCCGCAATTCCGTGTCATACGCCGCAGAGGCGGGCCAGTTTCAGCAAGCGGGCTTTTCAACCGTCATATGCGGGCCCGGATCGATTGATCAGGCGCACCAGCCAAACGAGTTCATCACGCTTGGCCAGGTGGCCCAAGGCACGCAGTTCATGCGCAATCTGATCCGTCATTTGAGCGATTAGGCCGCTGCCTGCGTAAACGCTTCCTGATGGCCCTCTTCCTGCTGCTGCGTGAGCAGGCTGACCGCGATCAGGACGGGAACGTGTGCCATCAGGCCCAGCATCCCTTCGTGCAGGTCGTAGGGGCGAAGATCGCTGCCCAGATAGCCGCTTATGAAGAAAAAGGCGGCAGTGCCAGACCCTGTGACAAAGCCCGCGATCACGCCGCTGGTAGTGGCGCGGCGCCAGTACATGGCGGCAAGGATGGGCGGGGCGAGCTGGCAGATGATGCCATAGGCAGTCAGCAACAGCACGACGAGCGAGGCCCCTTCGCTGACCGCGAAACCGTAAGCGAGCGCGCCGACGATCAGCACGCATCCCTGGATCAGCCGCCGCCGGGAGGCATCGGACAGGGTCTTGAAGGGGCGGATGCCGTCTTCGACCGTAACCGAGGCCGCTGCGTGCATCAGCGAATCCCCCGTCGACATAGAGGCTGACAGCGCGCCTGCGCAAAACAGCCCGACCACTATCGCTGGCAAATCGGCGTTGAGTATCATGAACGGCAAAATGAAGTCTGAACTAGGCGGCTGCTGGGGGTACAGAACGCCTGCAAAGCCGATCAGAAAAACCGGTATCAGGAAGAGCTGAAATGTCGGGAAGAGCACTACGGTCTTCTTCAGTGTGTCGTCGGACCTCGCGGTGAAAGCCTTCATGAAGAGGTGCGGCCACATCATAAGGCCCACGGCTGACACGATGATGGCGCTTGAATAGCCGCCCCAGGACCACGGCTCACCCGATGCCGTAAGGCCGGGCATGACCAGCAATTCAGGGCGTTCCTCCAAGATGCGGGCAAACATCTCGCCAACGCCGCCATAAAGCGAAATCGGCAAGTACAGGCCCAGCACCCATGCAATCACGAGCATGAAGATACCCTGGAACGTGTTGGTCCATCCCACGGCCGACACACCGGAAAACAGGACATAGATCGTCACCACTCCATAAGCGACCGCCGCGCCCGCCCATAAAGGCACATGACCTTCGGTCACCGCCTCGATCACGATCCCCGCGCCGCGCATCTGGAGGGTGATATAGGGAATGAAAGCAAGCACCGTCAGCGTCGCGATCATCATCGAGAGCACGCGCGAGGGAAAGCGCCCGCAGATAAGCTGGGCCTGGGTGACATAGCCATGCCGCCGTCCAAGTGCTGCTGCTTTTGGCCCGATAAAGAAATAGGGCGCAATGCCCAAGACGCCATAGCACAGGATATAAAACGCGGCCGCTCCCCGGCTGTAGGCCCATCCCGGCCCGCCCAGAAACGCGAAGGCCGAAAAGATCGAAGCGCCCAGCACGAAGTACATGACCAGAAGGCCAAAATCGCGGTCACCTGCGACATAGCCCTGAACGCTCTTCGACGCGCGACGCCCCGAGAGCAGTCCAATCGCCAGCGTGACCACAAGATAGAGCGCTATGACAAACGCGATGATCTGCCAGCGCTCCACTTTTACGGGTCCGCCCGCTTCTCACTGGCGTACAGCGCCGCCAGCACTGCCAGTCCGCCCACAATGAGCAGAGCGATGCAGAACAGGTTGAAAGGTAATCCCAGAATGAACGGCCGAACGCTGTTAAGCAGGGTGGCTCCTGGCCAGGTCGTGAACGCAAGGAAGATCGCCAGATAGACGGCAACAACAATGCGGACGGACCGCGCGCTCAAAACTGGTTTGATCCTTGTCTCACCCCGCTGCTTCTAAAGCGTTGCCAGCGGCTATCAAGTGCGTAGCATGTGCGCGGCCAGCCAGGGTAAAACGTGGGCAAAAGGTGGCGGTGCTGTCAGTCTAACGCGAACTCGTCTCAACTTGGCAGAGCTCGCCCCTTCCCCATTACAACCTACGCCATGAGGTTCCGCCACTCAGCCAGAGCGGCTGAGCGATTTGCCTTGTAAGTCTGTCGGTCGGTGAGGTGGCGGTCTGAGTTGAGGTGATTGTGGACGTTGGCGTGAACAGAGGCAAACTTCTGTAGCGATTTCATCTGTCGAAATCGCAACATCGCCCGTTCTCGTCGTCGGAGCGGCAGGTGTGAGTTCTCGGCTCGATTGTTCAGCCAGCGTCCCATTTCGCGTCGGTTCAGATTGCCCAGCTCACGCATCGCTGCTGGGTACGACATCAGGCCATCTGTCACGACCGTCTCGGCCTTGCCGTGTCGCTTCAGGACTTTCTTGAAGAACCGTAATGCCGCAGATCTATCCCGTTTATTCGGGACATAGTCTTCCAGGACTTCACCCTCATGATCGACGGCGCGCCAGAGATAATGGGTCTCGCCATTGATCTTCGCTACGCGGCCCTTCGGGTCACGAACACCTTATCGACGTGCCAACGCCAGTTTGGGAAACCACGCATTAAGCTAATCCGTTGCCGCTTGATGTCAGCAGCGAACATGGGGCCGAACCGGTTCCACCACATGCGGACCGTCTCGTGGCAAATGTCGATGCCTCGCTCAGCAAGCAGATCTTCAACGTTCGGCAAGCTAAGTGGGAAGCGGACATACATCATCACCACGAGGCGGATGACCTCGGGAGAAGAATTGAAATAGCGGAACGGACTGACTGG
>JBCBKF010000151.1:0-6224 GCA_038522255.1 Pseudomonadota bacterium | reverse complement strand
ACGCCAAGCTCTCCGAAGTCGGCCAGCGAGCGGGCAATCGATCCAGCTTCGATACACGCAATTATGGGTTCACGCGGCTGTTTGATCTTGTCGAGGCGATCCCCAACTTTTCGATCGAACGCCGCGAAAACGGTGAAGTCTGGCTTAAACGGCTGCGTTGAAAAAGCCTGGGGAGAAAACGCGCAGGGGAAAAGCGCATTGGCCACAAAAAAGGCGCCGACATGGCGCGGCGCCTCTAGTGTGATTATGCGAGCCTTGCTTGCAGGCCTTAGCCGCCCATCAGATCGCCCAGGGACGGACCTTCATCAGCCGCCTCAGCGGTCTGCATCCGGGAATAGCCCGACCAAAGCGCAGCAATCGTCGACCGCGGCCCTTTGATGCGTGCAAAGGTCGCCCGCGCCTCTTCGTGCTTGTCCAGACCCACTTGAGCAATTCCAAGCCGCATCAGAGCCTCTTCGGTTGCTACACCAGGCATTGTCAGCGCCTTTCCAAAGAAGGCTTCCGCCTTGGCATAGTCGCCATAGCTCAGGAACGTGTTCGCAGCGGCCATAACGGTGCGCAATTGCGCATCCGGAGCGGCGGCGGCCTTTTCGAATTCGGGAAGTTCGGCTCGGTCGGTCTCAATCCGACTGTTGGCCTGTTCCAGCGCGTCTGCGATGAAGATGTCGTCACGGCTCACTGCGCCATCGGCGTAAGCTTGCTCGATTACCTCCTTGACCTCCTGCGGCAGTCTGCGAGCATCAGCGGACTCGACATAGATGATGTAATCCTGTTTGCTGCTCAGCGCGTCCACCTGGCGACCAAGCCGGAACAGGTCGAGCATTTCTTGAGGACCGTACTCATTAAGGTTGCGCGCAAGGTTGATCGCGTCGCGCCAGTTCTCAGAAGACGGGAAATCGACAACCCAGTCGATCGAAATGTCATACACCTGCGGCACGATCTCGTTGTTGTAAGCGACCGTGATCCCGCGGCGGTACCACGCTTCATCGACCGCCATGCCCCGGGCCTTTCGCTGCTCGATTGCGTTGTCGAGATATTCGAGGCCAGCAACGTACTCTTCGGCAGAAAAATAATTCTCGGCCATGGCAATCCGAAGGTCGGCTGCGCTTATGGTTTCGGTCGTGAAGTTGTTATCAATCGCTCCTTGCAGATACTGACGGGCCTTGGAGAAATCGCCCTGGGCGTTCGAAATCTGGTAAGCGATGAAATTGTACTGCCCCATGCGATCAATCGGAACTTTGCCAGAGGCAATCATCGTTTCCATGCCCTTGAGCTGGAGCGCACGATCGCCGGAAGAAACGCCCGCATTGTAAACAAGTCCGCCGGCGGCGAACTTTTCATCGGGGCTGCTCGCCACCGCGACCATGGCTTCGATTTGCGGGCGCACAGCGGCGACATCCGCGCCTTCGGCTTTCAAGGCTTCATCGACCGGAGTGTACGCAGCGATAAACTCCTTGGAGTAATCCGGCGCGCTTTCTTTTTTCTTCTTCTTTTTCTTCTGCGCATAAGCAGCATCAGGGGCGACATGGCCAAAGGTCATGGCGACGCCGGTCGCAAGAGCAATCGCGAGGACAAGTTTCGAAGTCTGCTTACGCAGGGTGATTGTGTTCATGGTGGTGGGTCTCCCTTGGGATATTTGCCCGGGCGCGCGCGTGCGGCCGCTCGGGCTGTAGAATTGCTGTCAACGCCATGACGACATTGCAGGCGTTTTGCAATTATTCCTAGCCTAGCCGGGCTGAACCCGCTTTGAATGGAAAGACGCTTGCAGGTTTCTTCGCGCTGAAATCGATGTGAAACCAATGGGGCTGGCAGCGAGGTACATCGCCAGGCAAGCTGCGGGGCAAGCTGTGTGGCAAACATGGGGGGCAGATGTGGAAAAAGGCCTCGATTTTTACGGTTTGTTCTGCCCCGTTGGTGGCGCTTGGCACCGCGTGTCACTAGATAGAAACACAAGCGCAACGCTGCGCACAACTTTTAGAGAACTGGCGCTGTGCCTTGAGCGACGAAAACACCCCAAACGATCCCAACACCCCAGGCACACCGCCCGGCTCAAACCCTTTTGAACCGCCCGCCTTTGGCCGGGTCGATATCGTCGATGAAATGAAAACGAGCTATCTCGATTACGCGATGAGCGTGATCGTGGCGCGCGCTCTGCCCGATGTGCGCGATGGCTTGAAGCCAGTGCATCGGCGCATTCTGTACGCGAGTAAGCTTGGGAATTTCGTAGCCGGGCGGCCCTATGTGAAGAGCGCCAAGATCGTTGGCGACGTGATGGGTGACTACCATCCGCATGGCGACGCCGCGATCTACGATGCTTTGGCGCGCATGACCCAGGATTGGTCGATGCGTGTGCCCCTGATCGACGGGCAAGGCAATTTCGGCTCGATGGATCCCGATCCACCCGCCTCGATGCGCTACACCGAAGCACGACTTGCCCGCGTGGCCGAAACCCTGCTCAACGATCTCGACAAGGATACGATTGATTTCGTCGACAATTACGATGGCCGAAAGCAAGAGCCATCGGTCTTGCCCGCGCGCTTTCCCAACCTGCTCGTCAACGGGGCGGGCGGCATCGCGGTCGGCATGGCGACCAACGTGCCGCCGCACAATCTGGGCGAAGTGATCGATGGCTGCATTGCCTTTATCGAGAATCCGGCGATCACCTCGGAAGAACTGATCGAGTTCATCCCGGGCCCTGACTTCCCCACCGCTCCCTTGATCCTTGGCGCCAGCGGAAGTCGCTCGGCCTATACCACCGGGCGCGGATCGATCCTGATGCGTGCGCGCCACGAGATCGAGACAAGGAGTGGCGATCGCCAGTCCATCGTGCTCACCTCGATCCCGTTTCAGGTGGGCAAATCGGGCCTTGTCGAAAAGCTCGCCGAAGCGGCCAAGGACAAGCGTATCGAAGGCATTGCAGACATTCGCGATGAGACCAACCGCCGAGGTGTGCGGGTTGTCATTGATCTCAAACGCGATGCATCGGCCGACGTCGTGCTCAACCAGATCTGGCGCTACACACCCGCCCAATCGAGCTTCCCGGCCAATATGCTGGCGATCCGCGGCGGTCGGCCTGAAACCCTTACCCTGCGCGAAATCATCAAGAGCTTCGTCGCTTTCCGCGAAGAGGTCATCACCCGGCGCACCAAGTTCGAGCTCAACAAGGCCCGCGAAAGCGCACACCGCTTGCTAGGCCTCGTCATCGCGGTGTCGAACCTCGATGAAGTGGTCGCGATGATCCGGAGCGCGGCCAACCCCGCCGCAGCGCGCACCCGCCTGCTCGCAAAGGAATGGCCGATTGGCGATATCGCGCAATACATCAAGCTGATCGAAGCGATTGAACCTTCCGATGATGAGACGAGCGGCACGTACAAGCTCTCGGATCGTCAGGTCAAAGCGATCCTGGAATTGCGCCTCCACCGATTGACCGCGCTCGGTCGGGATGAAATCGGTGATGAGCTCAAGGTCCTTGCCTCGCAGATCGAAGAATTGCTCTCCATTCTGGCGGACCGGGTGAAGCTCTACAGCGTGATGCGCGAAGAGCTTGAGGAGGTGCGCGCGACTTACGGCACCCCGCGTGTCTCCGAAATCGCGCCTGCTTGGGACGGCGTCGACGATGAGGACCTGATCGAGCGCGAAGACATGGTCGTCACCGTTACTCACGGCGGCTATATCAAGCGTACCGCGCTCGATACGTTCCGAGCGCAGGGCCGCGGCGGAAAGGGTCGCGCCGGTATGGCGACCAAGGATGAGGACGCGGTGACCGAACTGTTCGTCACCTCAACTCACAATCCGGTGCTGTTCTTCACCAATACCGGACGCGTTTACCGCATGAAGGTATGGAAGCTGCCCGAAGGCGGGCCGCAGACGCGCGGGCGCCCGATGGTGAACCTGCTGCCGCTGGGCGATGATGAAAAGGTAACGAATGTCCTGCCCCTGCCCGAAGACGAGGCCGAATGGGAAAAGCTCGGGATCGTCTTCGCCACGCACCAGGGCATGGTGCGACGCAATTCGATGGACGCCTTTGCCAATGTGCCAACTGCGGGCAAATACGCGATGGGCTTTGTCGAAGGGTCCGGTGATCGTCTAATCGGCGTGCAACTGGTCGACGAAAGCCAGGAAATCTTTCTCGCCAGCACCAATGGCAAGGCAATCCGCTTCGAAGCAACCGCCGCGCGCGAAACCAAGAGCCGAACCGGCATCGGCGTTCAAGGCATGGGGCCAAAAGGCGAAATCCAGGTGGTAAGCCTCGCCGTGCTCAACCAGACCGGCACAACGTTGGAAGAGCGCGAGAAATATCTGCGCGCCGCGCCCTGGAAGAACAACGGTGCCGTGCCTGAACTGGCGCCAGAACGCATGACCGAAATGTCCGGTAAGGAGCAGTTCATTCTGACCATCTCCTCACGCGGCTTTGGCAAGATCAGCTCAAGCTTTGAGTACCGCGTCACTGGGCGCGGGGGCAAAGGCGTCGTGAATATTGGCGAGCCGTCGGAAAAGGATCGCAACGGGCCGGTTGTGGCCAGCTTCCCCGTGCGCCATGGCGATCAGATCATGTTGGTCACCGACCAAGGCAAACTGATCCGTCTCGGCGTCGAATTCCGCCACCTGGTGGAGAACGGTTTTGAAGAACTCAAAGGCTGGGCCATTTATGGGCGCAGTTCTTCGGGCAACCGCTTGTTCAACGTTGCGGACAACGAACAGATCGTCAGCGTCGCGCGGATCGAGGAAGCCGACGCCCCCGACGAGGATGAGCTGGCTGACACCGGCGACACCGCCGATAGGGGTAGTGAAACAGAGGGCGGCGGCGAAAGTTGAGAATGTGCCCTAATCGCCGCGGTCGATGCGCAATGTCTGGACCACTCCGGTCGCAATCATGACCTGTGCGGTGTAATAGGTTGGCCACACCAGGATGTCCGGCAAAGGCGCCAGGTCGAGCGGGCCCATCCGGCTGAAAAGCAGCCAGTCGCTGACAATGAACAGCGCAGCGCCAAGACCCACTCGCACTTGGGGAAAACGGCTCATCCGGGCGGTCGTGGCCATCGCGCCAAGGCAAGCGGAGTAGAGCGCAATGTCGAGTCGCTCGCTCAGCAGGTAAGAAACGATAGGTGTGACGATCAGAAAAGCGATCGCCCCAGCAATTTGGCTGCACGAAGGGCGCCCGATAGTGTTGCGCAGATACAGGCCGATCGCCACGCAATGGGAGGCAAAGAACAGCGCCCCACCCGCCAGGAAATTGATCACCAAAACCATATCCGCCAACGCACTCAGCGCCAAAGCAAGCGTCAGGATTACGCCATCAACCCCATCGGTGCGCCGCCACGCATAGACTGCCAGAAGCCCAACGCCCGCCCCTTTGAGCGCAAGCAACCAGACGCCTCCAATCGGATTATTCCAAAGGAAATAATACGCGATCCCGGCAACAAGGCTGGCAAGCAGCCAGGGGCGATGTTCAATCAATGCGCGTTTTGCCAAAGTTGAGTTCCCCTCCCCGGGTGCCGTGGCCCTTGCCTCGGCGCTAACACGCAACTACCTCTCGCGCTATCATGCAACACGATGTTCACATTATCGGCGGCGGACTGGCTGGGTCCGAGGCCGCCTGGCAGCTGGCGCAGCGCGGCGTCAAGGTGCGCCTCTCAGAGATGCGCGGTTCGGGTGAGATGACGCCCGCGCACCAGACCGACGGCCTCGCTGAACTGGTCTGCTCCAACTCTTTCCGATCTGACGATGACACCAAGAACGCGGTGGGCCTACTGCATCATGAAATGCGGGCGCTCGATTCCATCGTGATGCGCGCAGGGGAAGTGGCGCGGGTTCCTGCCGGTAGCGCAATGGCGGTTGACCGCGATGTTTTCTCCGCCGAAGTCGAACGCACCTTAGCCCAGCATCCCAACGTGACCGTTGTGCGCGAGCGGATCGACTCGCTGCCTACGAGCGGCCCGACCATCGTGGCCACGGGTCCGCTGACCGCTGCGGGCCTTGCGCAAAGCATTGTCGCTGCAACCGGCGAAGAGCGACTTGCCTTCTTCGATGCGATTGCGCCGATCATCCACCGCGACAGCATCGACATGTCGAAATGCTGGATCCAGTCGCGCTGGAACAAGCGCACCGACGCCTCGAACGAAGACGGCGATTACATCAATTGCCCAATGACAAAGGAGCAATATATCGCCTTCCACCGAGGATTGATGGAGGGCGAGAAGACCGAGTTCAAGGAATGGGAAAAG
>JBCBKF010000150.1:0-6231 GCA_038522255.1 Pseudomonadota bacterium | reverse complement strand
GTCTGACGAGCGCTCAGGCACGTGCGAACCGTGAGAGCCGTGCGCGGGCAGAGCGGCGCGCCGATAATCGCCGCAACCGCGCGGACAATCGCGGCTTCAACAATCGCAACAACCGCCAAAACGTGCGCAATGCTCAGCGTCAGGGCTATCGTGCGGGCGTTCGCAACGAACGCCGGCGGGATCGTGTTGGGGACCGCCGTGTGCGCCGCAATGCCTATCGCGCCGGTCGGCGTGACGGCTACCGCAAGGGCTACCGCAAAGGCAATTTCCGCCGCTGGGACCGGCGCGCATGGCGAGCCAATAAGCGGTTTGGCTGGCGCGGTTTCCGGCGTGCCAATCGCGGTCTCTTCCGGATTGGCCCGTACTACGCGCCGTTCCGCGGTCACTATTATCAGCCGGTTCGGATTGGCTTTTTCCTGGATAGCCTGTTCTTCCAGCCGCGGTTCTTCATCAACGACCCCTTCGCCTTCCGGCTTCCCCCGGTCTATGGCCCCTATCGCTGGGTGCGGTATTACGACGATGTCCTGCTGGTGGATATCTACACCGGTGAAGTGGTTGATGTGATTGAGAACTTCTTCTGGTAACCCGTCTTCGCGCTTGCCTGAGCGCGCTTACAAGCCCCTGCTGGACCTTTGGTTCGGCGGGGGCTTTTTGTTACCGGGCCCACTTGCCCTCGCCTCGCCAATTGCTACTCCTGCCAGCATGGCAACCAAGCACAACATCCCTGACGCCGATGCACTCAAACGCGTAGGCAAAGCGGTGCGCGAACGGCTGGCGGCGGATCCCGGCGTCTACAAGGTCGACACCTACAAGGCCGAGATCTTCGCCGTGGGCGACTTTCTAAGCGCCGAGGAATGCGAGCGTCTGTGCGTCATGACGGACCTCATCGCACGCCCCTCATCCTTGCACGAAATCGGCTATGACAGCGGCTTTCGCACCTCCTATTCCGGCGACCTCGACCCCAGCGACGCCTTCGTCAAAGGAATTTCGCGCCGCATCGATGACCTTATGGGTGTGAACCCGATTATCGGCGAGGCGATCCAGGCCCAGCGCTATCTCCCCGGCCAGCAATTCAAGCCACATAATGACTGGTTCTACACGACCGAGAAGTACTGGGAGGGCGAACGCAAACGCGGCGGGCAACGCTCATGGACCACGATGGCCTTCCTCAACGAGGTCGAAGAAGGCGGCGAGACCCATTTCACCAAGGTCGGCATCAAGATCGTCCCCAAGCCCGGCGTCCTGATGATCTGGAACAACGCGCTCGAAGATGGCTCACCCAATGAAGATACGATGCATGCCGGCACCCCGGTGATTAAGGGGAGCAAGTATGTCATCACCAAATGGTATCGCACCCGCAAATGGAAGTAGCGCGTAGCCTAGCCCTGCAAGAAATCGAATTTGTCTTAGGACCGAAGCCACCCGCGCCCTCCGCCCTTCCACCCGGATTATGTCCCGGTAGGCTCCGGGTGGAAGGGCGGGGAACGGGCTGGCCCGGTTTGCGAGCAAAGCGAGCCTAACGCGAGAGCGCCTCGGCGATCAGCTTTCTCGTGGGCTCCACCCCGTAAAGCGCGATGAAGCTGCCCATGCGCGGACCTTGCTCGCTGCCGAGCAGCGTCTCGTAAAGCGCGCGGAACCAGTCGCGCAAGCTCTCCAAGCCGTGCTCTTCCTGCTTGCCGATCTCATAGACCATGGTCTGCAGATCTTCCGCGCTCGTATCGGCGCCTGCCTCTGCAAGTCTGGCGTCAAGTTCGCGCAGGGCCTCGATCTCGCCGCCCACCGGCGCACGCTTGGCGAGCGTGGGTGCGACGAAGTCGCGGTTATAGTTCACCGCACTCTCGATCAGGGCGTTCAGCGCCTGGTCCGTGACGGGCTTTCCGGTATAGCTCGCGACGTATTCAGCCAGATTTTCCGGCGTCGCCTCAAGCCCCAGCACGCTGACGAGGTTGAGCAGCAGGGAATAAGGCACGCTCAGCGCATCGCCCGCGCCCGGTGCCTCTGGGCCATCCAAACGCTGATTGGCGCGCAGCAAGTGCCACACTGCATTGCCCATCTGCTTGTCGAGCGGCTGCTCGGCCAGGCGCTCTCGGAATTGCCAGTAATCGTCAATCGCCTTGGGGATGACGCCGGCGTGCAATTGCTTGGCACTCTTGGGGTTGGCGAAGATATAAAAGCCGAGGCTCTCCTCTGAGCCATAGGTCAGCCATTCCTCAATCGAGAGGCCGTTGCCCTTCGATTTGGAGATTTTGCCGCCTTCTGCATCGAGGAACATCTCGTAGATCAGGCCCTCGGGCTTCTTGCCGCCCAGGACGCGAGCGATCTTGCCCGACTGGACGCCGCTATCGGTCAAGTCCTTGCCGTACATTTCATAGTCGACGCCAAGCGCCACCCAGCGCATCGCCCAGTCGACCTTCCACTGGCACTTCGCCTTGCCACCCAAAGCCGATTGCTCAACCACGCTGCCATCCTCGTCGGTGAAGCGGATGACGCCTTCGCCAGCGTCCACCACCTCGATCGGCACTTGCAGCACGACGCCAGTGGTCGGGCTGATCGGCATGACGGGAGAGTACGTCTTGCGGCGTTCCTCACCCAATGTCGGCAGCATGATGTCGAGGATCGCGTCGAAATTCGTCAGAACCCCGCGCAAAGCGTCATCAAACGCACCCGAATTGTAGCGATCAGACGAACTCACAAACTCGTAGTCGAACCCGAAGCGATCTAGGAATTCGCGCAACATCGCGTTGTTGTGCGCGGCGAAGCTTTCGTACTTCTCAAACGGATCAGGAATGCGCGAGAGCGGCTTTCCCAGATTGGCTTCGAGCAGCGCCTTGTTGGGCACATTGTCGGGCACCTTGCGCAGGCCGTCCATATCATCGCTGAATGCGACCAGCCGCGTCGGCTGGCCCGTCAGCGCTTCATAGGCGCGGCGCACGAGCGAAGTGCGCAAGACCTCTTGAAAAGTGCCGATATGCGGCAGGCCCGATGGGCCATAACCGGTCTCGAACAGCACGGGCTCGCCGCCCTGTTTGCTGCCACCGATGCGTTTTGCCAGGCGCTGGGCTTCCTGAAAGGGCCATGCCTTGGAATTCTGTGCGGCTTCGCGGAGGGTCGTGTCGGTCATAATTGGTGCGGTCTTTATTGCGCATGGGGTTTGTTGCAAGCGCGAAAGGCGAGATCGGGTTCCCGGATTACGCTACGCTGTGCGCTTGGTGTAGAAAAACCACGGCCCCCGCGCGAGACGAGGGACTTCGCTAAACGTTCCTTTGCGCCGCCCCTTTAAGGACGCTAAGGCAGCGCGGTGATGGCGCGCGATCCGCACCCCATTCTGCAAATTCTGCTGCTGGTCTCGATCGGCCTGCGCATGGTCTTTGGCGCGCCGTGCTGCATGGAATTCCCCAGCGCGGCGCATCATGCGCAAGACGGGCATCACGCGCATCACGGGGCCCAGGTGGCCATTCCAGAGCACCATGAGGATAACGCGGGCGATCCCTCGGCCAATTCGTGCTGCTCAGCCTGCGGGTCCTCTTTGCCTGCCGATCCGTTCCACATTGCCGCGCGCACCGCTCCCAAACAGCTGCCCGAACCCGCGCCTGTGCGTGAGCTTGAGACGCGCCCGCCCTTCCCCGCTTACGACGCGACAGGTCCTCCAAGCAAAGTCTGAATTCGACAACTCAGATTCACTTGGAGAACACTCATGAAATCGCTTCTGAAGGCGGGGTCATCCCTCGCCGCTAGCGGCTGCTTGCTGGCCGCCATCCCTGCTATTGCCGATGACGACCACGGTATTGATTCGCTAGATCACGCGCCAATCGGCGTCATGGGCGACCACCGCCACGCGAAGGGTGAGTGGATGATCAGCTACCGCTTCATGCACATGGATATGGTCGGCACCCAGATTGGCACTGACAGCGTCACGCCCGAAGAGGTGGTGACCACGGTGCCCAACATCTTCTTTGGCGCGCCGGGCCAGCCGCCAACCTTGCGAATTGTACCCACATCGATGCGCATGGACATGCATATGGCGGGTGCGATGTACGGCCTGTCGGATCAGGTTACGCTGATGGTGATGGGTAATTACATCACCAAGGAGATGGACCACATCACTTTCGCCGGCGGGATGGGAACAACGCGGCTGGGCACATTCCGCACCCGCACTGCTGATCTGGGCGATACAAAACTGGCCGCGCTGATCGGGCTTACCGACACAGTGCACATCAATGCCGGAATTTCGCTGCCCACCGGGACCATCACCGAAGAGGACGACATTCTCACCCCAATGGGCGGCAATCCAACCGTGCGCACACCCTATCCGATGCAGATCGGCTCGGGCACGTTCGATCTTGAACCCGGCATCACTTATCGCGATCAGAATGATCGGTTGGGCTGGGGCGCGCAGGTCAAGGGCGTGATCCGGCTGGGCGAGAACGATGAAGGCTATTCCTTCGGTGACAAGGCGATGGCGACCCTCTGGGCCGCTGCTGCGCTGTCGCCCGCAGTCTCGGTCTCAGGCAGGCTTCAGGCGGAAACGCTTGGCACGGTTGACGGGATGGACCCGCTGATCATGGGGCCGGTGCAGACCGCAAACCCGGATTTCCAAGGCGGTGAGACCCTTGCGGCCTTTGCGGGCATGAACTTTGCCGTCACCGGCGGCGCGCTTAAAGGCTGGCGGCTAGGCATCGAAAGCGGCGTACCGCTGATCCAGGACCTCAACGGTCCGCAAATGCCCACCGACTGGACTTTCACAGCCGGTATCCAGAAAAGCTTTTAATCCACTGTAAAACAAAAGACGCAGCGCCAGGCCACTTGGCCGGGCGCTGCGTTTTTACATTTGCTTGCCATAGACAGAGGTGATGAGCCCGCCGTTCACTTCATACTCGGCATATGACTTCCCAACCGAAGTGCCGCCGGGCAGGAACTCTTCCTGTACGACGAAGACCCGATTGCCGGTCCAGCCGCTCTTGACGATTTTGGGTGCTGGCAACCCTACGTCGAACAGGGTCCGGTATATGGCACGCAATTCCTTGCGGCCGACAATGCGCATCTGATCAGACACGACCAGCACGTCCGGCGCGTAGGTGGCGATCCAACCTTCAAAATTGCGCGCGCGCCAGGCGTCAAGCGAAGCCTGAACCACCTTTGCAGAAGCTTCCATCGCAGCACGGTCCTCGGCCTTGGCGGCTTCAAGCGCGGCTTTGGCTTCGGCCTTCGTCGGTGCCGGTTTGGCATCGGCGAGCGGATCGGCCGGCGTGTAAGTCCTGCCAAGCGCCTCGTTCGGCTTTGCTGGCGCCGCCTCTTCAGGCGCCGCCTGTCCCGGCGCGGCCAGCAACGCAGCGGGCGAAAGCGCAAGCGCAGCGAGGCAGGCGCACGGCCCGGCAAAGGCGGCAAAAGCGGTTCGCATCGGAAAGATTTCTCCCACTCGTGGACGATGCGCGACAATTTGATCGTAATCGTTTACTTATCGTGTGCCCTCGCCCAGTTTTGCGCTCGCCCGTGCCCCAAATTCCCGCCTCTCCTGGTCCAGCGCCGCTCGCTCTGCCTGCTCTGCATGCGAGCCATGGCGGCAATTGGCTGCGCCAGTCGAACGAAACCGCCAATGCGCAGACTGGTGCTGTTTCCAAGGGCGAGGCGATCATGGCCGCCGCGGACACGCCGATCCTGCTGCTGAACGCGCCGCTGGTGGCGAACCGGCTGGGCTATCCTGACCTTTCGGGGCTGGACCTGCTTGAATTGTTTGCCTTCATCCACCCTGCGCGCTTTTGCGTGCCCACCCCGCGCGGCCTTGCACAAGCGCTGGAGATGGCAGAGCCTGCGGGCGATGAGGCGGTGCCCGAATTCCTCCAGCACGCCGCCGGAGCGCTGATCGCCGCTCTCGATGATCCCGAATGGTTTGAGCGCGCTGGCGCGTGGTCAACCCTGCAGACGATGGAGCGGTTGCGCTGGCCCTGGGCGCAGGTTTTGAAATCGCATATCGCGCGGCCCGAACGGGCTGAGAAGTGGTTGTTTTCGACACTGCCCGAATGGGAGGAAGCGGGCGAGCGCGCGCCGCCGCGTCAGGTCGACCTCAACGCCGCAGACGTGCTCAGCCAGCTCGATCACCTCACCGGCAGGCGAAAGCTCAATCGTTCGGGGCGGGGGACGCTCGCCCGCTTCCTCCCATTCGGGCAGCGTTGAAAAAAGCCATTTTTCCGGGCGCTCAGGCCGGGCGATATGCGGCTTAATGACCTGCGCCCA
>JBCBKF010000149.1:0-6235 GCA_038522255.1 Pseudomonadota bacterium | reverse complement strand
GTAGCGGCGAGCAAGCGCTCAGGCAAAAGCGCGCCGAATTGGCCAGTGTGGAAGCTCGCCAAAGGCTTGCCTTGCGCGAAGCGCGCGGCAACGCGGCCCGCGAAGGGGAGCGCGCGCTGGCACTGGCCGAAGAGGCGCGCGATCTTGATGGACTGATCGCGAGGCTGGGTGAAAACGCTGAGCGCCGCGTCACCCTCGCCGCGCTGCCAGGGCCTGTCTTGCGGCCCGATAATCCCGGCGACACGCTCGGCCCTGCACCTCAGCCACAGCGTGGCGTGCCCTCTTCCGCCGCTCAGGCCGCCGCTGCTGCCACGGGCGCACCGGCGCGCTTTCAGCTGCCGGTGCAGGGGCGCACGATTACCGGCTTTGGTGAGCGCCGAGAAAGCGGTTTGCGCTCCAAGGGCCTAACGCTCAGCCCTGCCCCTGGCGCGCAGATTGTCGCTCCTGCTGAGGGTCGGATCGTCTTTTCCGGACCCTATGAAGGCTTTGGGCGAATCGTCATCATTGAACATCCCGGTGGCCTTACCAGCCTCGTCACAGGCCTTGCACGGGTTGATGTCGAAGTGGGCGACACTGTCATTGGCGGTGCGCCGCTCGGCGTTGCTGATGGCGAGGGCGGGGCGATCGGGGTTGAGCTGCGCGACCAGGGGGGGCCGGTTAACCCCCTTGATTATCTGGTATAATCATGTGCAACCTTTGGGCAATTTTCCGCGTATATTGCAGTGTTGGCGCGGAGCGTTTGCCCCGATGCGGGACGCGAAAAAGCCTCATGCGCGGTCTCATCTGGCGTTCAGGCGCGCGACGCTATACGAAAGTGTTCTAAAGGAGCCTCTCAACCTCATGAAAATTGCCACTCTCGCCCGCACCGCCGCGCTTGTCACCGCTGTCGCTCTTATTCCCGCAACAACCGCCACGATGGCCCAGGTGGATGGCCGCGCGGGACCCGAATTCTCCAAACTGTTTGCGACTTATCAGCGGATCAAAGCAAGTTATGTCGAAGATGTGAGCGATGATCAGCTGGTGCGCGGCGCGATCGATGGAATGCTCGCCTCGCTTGATCCGCATTCGGGCTATCTTGACGGCAGCGATTTGCAGCGGCTTGAGACGATGATCGATGGCAATTACTCGGGACTTGGTCTGTCGGTCGTGCACGAAGACGGCGCGGTGAAGATCATCTCTCCGTTTCGCGGATCGCCGGCTGACGAAGCGGGGCTGAAAGCGGGCGATTACATCACTCACCTTGATGGCGAGCTGATTTATGGCGGCGAACTTGATGACGCCGTTGCGCGGATGCGCGGCAAGGCTGGCACGTCGATCCAGTTGACGATTTTCCGCCCGGGCCGAGATCAGCCATTCGAAGTCGATGTGACACGCGGCGTGATTGAGCTTGAGCCGGTGACGCATGAACTCATGCCGGGCAATATCGGCCACATCATGGTCAATGAATTTTCAGCCGATGTCGGCGCGGACGTCTACAAGGCATGGCGCATGATGCAGGAAGAGGCGACCGGGCGGATGAGCGGCCTTGTCCTCGATCTGCGGTCCAATCCGGGCGGCAGCCTTGATGAAGCTGTCGCGCTGTCCGATCTGTTCCTGTCCAAGGGTCGGATTGTTTCGCAGCGCGGCCGGGCGCGGGGCGAGACCCTGCTTTATGATGCAGAGGAGGTCTTCCGCGGCGATATGGCTGAAGGGGTACCGGTAATCGTGCTGATCGATGCAGGTTCCGCGTCGGCCTCCGAGATTGTCGCGGGCGCGCTGCAGGACCATCGCCGGGCGCTGATCATGGGCGAACGCAGCTTTGGCAAGGGTTCGGTCCAGTCGCTGCTGCCGCTTGGCCGCGACGCCGCGCTCAAGCTGACAACGGCGCGGTACTTCACGCCTTCGGGAAACTCGGTACAGGAAGGCGGCATCGCGCCCGATATCAAGGTGCCGCAGCTTTCCGATCCTGACCTTGCACTGCGCGAGAAGTATCAGACCCGCGAAAGCGATCTGCGCGGCCATCTGGTCAACGAGCTTGGCCTGAAGGACGAGGAGCTGGAAACGGACAAGATCGAAGACCCGCGCTTCCAACTGACCGCCGAGGAGTTGGAAGAGCAAGGCATCGACGATTTCCAGCTGTATTATGCGCTTGAGACCCTGCGTCGCACGACGAAGAGCTCGGTCGCGCTGCTCGACTAACGCTGCGCAAGGCGCTTTAGGGCCCGGCTGATGACATCTTTCGCGCACGCGCGCTGGCTGGCTCTGGTCTTACCGGGCGGATTGCTGGCAGGTGCATACATCTCTGAATACGTCTTTGGCCTGTATCCTTGCGAGATGTGCTGGTGGCAGCGCTGGCCGCATTT
The DNA here is from genome assembly GCA_038522255.1 of Pseudomonadota bacterium. Taxonomy (GTDB): domain Bacteria; phylum Pseudomonadota; class Alphaproteobacteria; order Sphingomonadales; family Sphingomonadaceae; genus Erythrobacter. The sequence goes on along the minus strand of JBCBKF010000149.1, from coordinate 3,893 downwards.
CGCGGCTGTGGGGCTGGCATCTTTTGCCTTTTTTGCGCCCGGTCCCCGCATTTGGACATCTCTTGCCGCCGCGGCGATTTTTGTCTCCGGCCTTATTGGCGGCTTTCACGCAGGCGTCGAATATGATTGGTGGGATGGAATTACCGGGTGCGCGATGATTGATCGCTCGCTTGACGTGATGGACCCTAACGCAGCTCCGCTTGTCCGCTGCGATGTCGCGCCGTGGAGCCTGCTCGGGATTTCCCTGGCCGGGTTCAATTTCCTCTTTTCATGCCTGGGTGCAATCGCCATTTGGGTATCAATGCTTTATTCCAGACGGCGAGCAACGATATGAAACGCGATGAAATCCACCGGATGATCCGGGTCGATCAAGCGGGCGAATTCGGTGCGACCCGAATTTACGAAGGCCAGCTTGCCGTGATGGGCGATCGCGGCCCGCATTCCGCTGAAATCCGCCACATGGCCGAAGATGAGGCGGTTCACCGCAAGGAGTTTGACGCTCTCTTGGCCAAACGCCGTGTGCGCCCGACGGCGCTGCATCCGCTCTGGTCTGCTGCAGGCTACGCGCTGGGCGCGGGCACGGCCTTGCTCGGCCCGGAGGCAGCGATGGCCTGCACTGCGGCCGTCGAAGAGGAGATTGACCGCCATTACACCGAGCAGCTCGACCGGCTGAAGGACAGCGGCGCGGACCCTGAACTGGCCGAGATGATCGAACGCTTTCGCGAGGAAGAACGCGAACACCGCGATGCAGCGCTCGCGAACGATGCGGAAAAAGCGCCAGCCTACCCCCTGCTCGCCGGAGCGATCCGGCTGGGTTGCAAAATGGCGATCAAGGTGAGCGAGCGCATTTAACGCCGCGCCGCTTTCAACGTACTATCGCAAAAAGTCTTCACAGGCGGTTCAGCACAGTCCATCTAGTAAGCGCAGCTTGGAGGACTTTGGCCGCGCAAATGCGCGCCCTGTCGGATCGGGAGAGACCCATGATTACCAGACCCTCACTTCTCACCCATGCCGCCCTTCTGGCGAGCGGTGTATGGCTTGCCGCGACGCCTGCCAGCGCTCAGGACGCGGCCGGAGAACGGGTGAATATGGTGATCGCTTACAGCGAAGACGAATGCCCCGAACAAACCGCAGAAAACGAAATCGTCATCTGTGAGATCCTGGTCGAGGCGGAACGCTATCGGATCCCGTCCAACCTGCGCCTGAGCGATTCACCGCAAAACCGGTCGCGCGTGCGCGAGGTTGAGAAGCTGAAATATGTCGGCGATTTCGGCGCGTTTTCCTGCAGTCCGGCTGGAGCGGGTGGTTTCACCGGCTGCAACCAGAAATTTATCGAGAGCGCTTACGAGGAAAAGGAAGAAAGCGAAACGGTTCGCTTTGCGCAGTTGATCGAGGAAGCACGCCAGGAGCGTCTTTCGACCATCGATGCCGACGCGGCCGCGGAGCAGGTGCGCGTGGAAGCGATTGAGCGTGAATATCTCGAACGGCTTGAGCGCGAGCGCGCCGCACCTCTTCCAGGCGAAGAAGAGCTTCCCGGCGGAGTTCTGAATCCGGTGGGGGACGCGCCCGCGACGGCAGATGCACCGTCGCCTTCGAACTCGGCCCCATCGAACCCGCCCGCATCTGAGGTGCGCGCCTCACCGCCGCCAGCGATTGGCCCGACGTTAACCGAAGAGGGCGACGATTAGCGTCCGTCATTTTCGCAGGCGCGTCGCAGCGCGCTGTTAAATCTGATAATAATCGCGGTACCACGCGACAAACTGGCGCACCCCGTCGCGCAAAGCAGTTTGCGGGGCGTAGCCTGTCAGCTCGCGCAGCAGGGTTGCATCGGCCCAGGTCGCAGGCACATCCCCCTTTTGCATCGGCATGAAATTCTTGATCGCCTCGCGCCCGCATTCCTCTTCGATCGCAGTGACGAAATCGAGCAGCCTGACCCTGTCTGAATTCCCGATATTGACGACCCGCCACGGCGCAACGGGTGAGAGGCTGTCATAAGGCGCAATCTCTTCGGCGCTCTGGGGACGTTCGGGAGCGACGTCGATCAGCAGGCGGATCCCGCGCACAAGATCGCTCACATAGGTGAAATCGCGGTGCATCTCGCCCTGGTTGTAGATGTCGATCGGCGTTCCCTCGAGGATGCCGCGAGTGAACTTGAACAGCGCCATATCCGGTCTACCCCAGGGCCCGTACACGGTGAAAAAGCGGAACATCGTCGTCGGAAGGTTCCACAAATGGGCATAGGAATGCGCCATCGCCTCGTTCGCTTTCTTGGTCGCGGCGTAGAGGGTGAGCGGCGTGTCGCATTTCTCCCGCTCGTCGAACGGCATGTCTTCATTTGCGCCGTAGACCGAACTGGTCGACGCCATGAGCAGATGATCAACCTCCAGTTCGCGCGCGCATTCCATGATGTTGAAGGCACCCACCAGGTTCGCATCGACATAGGCGCGCGGATTTTCAAGGCTGTAGCGAACCCCCGCCTGCGCCGCGAGGTGAACGATCACATCGGGTTTTTCCTCCAAGGCAAAACCATGCAGCGTCTCCCAATCCTCCAGCTTTGCCTCAATTGCGCGAAATCGTTCGTTCTGCCGCAGCATCTGATGGCGGCGCTGTTTCAGCCGCACGTCGTAATAATCGCTCATCGCGTCATAGCCGACGACCCGAAAACCCTCGTCCAGCAATAACTGCGCGAGGTGGTAGCCGATAAAGCCGGCTGAACCGGTTATGAGGACTGTGGGCATGGCTTTCGTCAGCTTCCGTGAGCGAATGTTCTTATTGGTGTGCGTGGCGCTAGCTTACCGGGCGGAAATCGACAACGAACATATCCACGCCGCGGCGTGTGGCTCCAAAATGCTCGCTTAGCGTTCAAAAATTGACCGAAAACTCAATCAGTCGCCACAGGCACCACGCCGAACCGATCGGAGGTTGGCGTGGGTTGTTTGTCCGGCTAGAGCGACATCCCTGGGCGCACACATCCGCGCGCGCCTCTCTGCTCGTGCACGACCATACAAATTTGCCCTTCTCGAACCAGGTAAGGCGTGATGACACAGGTTTTTTCGGCAGCGGCTGTGAAGGAGCGATGCAACGGCATGCTGCCTGTCGAAGTGTATCAGCGCCTGTATGAAGCGGCACTCGCTGCGCCTGACAGGAATCTGGTCGAAGTGGGCTGCGCGCATGGAGCGGGAACAGTGTGCCTTGCTGCCGGTCTGCGCGATAGCGGGCGTGAGGGCCGCGTCTACACATTCGAAAAAATCGTCGGAGGCACGCGCGAAGCGTATGGGGGGGTCGACGAGAACACCCGTATAATTCGCGCCAATTTTGATCTTTTTGGTGTTGCGGACCGAATCGAGCTGACAATTGGCGATGTTGAGGATTGTGCCAAAGTGGTGCCGCATGACCAACCCATCGGTTTGCTCTGCCTCGACGCTGATGGAGCCATTGACCGCGACTTCGCCCTTTTTTACGATCTGGTGAGGGCGGGTGCTCCGGTAGTGATTGACGACGTGCTTGACCGAACACGGGTAAAGCCAAATGGGTGGCAGAGGTGCAACCGAAAGCGGAAGGTCGATCAGAAACATCGACTGACCTTCAACATGCTGGCGCTATTCAAAGCCAAAGGCCTGTTGGATGAAGGTCAGATCCATGGAACTGACACGTGGTTCGGTCGCAAGACATCGGAACGGTTCGCTGTGGTCGATCCAAGCGAGATCCTGCGGGTTTATCGCTCGATGACCTTTGGCGATGCCACAGTTTCCATGGTTCCGATGCGGGCAGCTATGGTTGGCGCGCTGAACCGGGTTTTGCCGCGGTCAACGATCGAAACGCTCAAAGGCCTTGAACAGGGCAAGTGACTGTGCTTCGAGCGCTTGCACTTATGGCTGGGACATCCGCGTTGA
>JBCBKF010000148.1:0-6256 GCA_038522255.1 Pseudomonadota bacterium | reverse complement strand
CGTGTGGACCTGGAAACCATCGCAGACAATGTTTACGGTGGCGAAGACATCCGCCCGCCGACATGGTCTGGCGCGGCTGCCGTTTACCGTTGTGAGCGCCTTGTTCAGAAATTCGATTACCTTCGGATCGCCCTTCATGGCGCCTCACTCCTGATTGTTCATGTCATTGCGATGGATCAAAGCCCGGTGCCTTCACAGCGCATAATATGCCCGCAAAGAATGAAGAAACAAGAGGCTGGATACAAATTTTTGTTTAAAAACAGTCGCTTGCGACGCGCTCGCAATAGCGGAGTAGCGATTTATATTGCGAGTTTCTCGCAAGAGTTCAGCGCACGCTCCTGATCGATAATTTCGCCAGCTTTGCCAAGGCATTGGCCGCAATTGGGCCGTTTGCCGAGCGTTGCGTAGGTTGCTTCCGCGTCACCCGCGTGGCCGATTGCGGCCTGGCGCAAGTCAGTTTCTCGGATTGCGTTGCAGATGCAGATGTACATGTCGGCGCGAGTCTTTCCTGCGAAGCGTTTGCAGGAGGCAGATTATGCGAACAATTCTTAATTGCAAGCCTTTTGTGCGGGAAAAAGGCAGAACGCGTGGATGACGCGGTCCCTATTTGCGGATCGCAAAAAGACGGCGATAGGTGAGACAACGCCACAGCCATTCGAGCGGGCCGTAGCGATAACGGTCTAGCCACGGCTTTGACCAGGCCAGCATGATCACCCAAGTGAGGAACGTAACAAGATAAAGCATCGGTCGGTTCAACTCGCCGAAAAGGCCCAGCCCCCAGCCGTGAAAAACGAACAGCATCAGCATCGATGTGCCCAGATAATTGGTAAAGGCAGCGCGCCCCGCAGCCCGGATGCGTTCAGCAAGCCAGCCGCCCCAGCCCGGCGAGTACACCACCAGCAGCGCCGCCAGGCCCAGCGACATGGCAAGGCGCGGCGGCATGGAAAGCCCGAGCAGCGCCAAGCTAACCGTCAAAGTGTTGAGCCCGGCACCGATGGTCCACAGCCCGATCGCCAGCGTGACCAGCGCGCCCCCGAAAAGGCCAATCCAACCCCATCTTAGCATGGTTCCACGCTCAATCCCGCCACTGAAAAAGCCCATCCGGTACAGCGCCATGCCCAGCATGATGAGCGAAGCGGTCTCGACGAAGAAACTTGGTACGTTGGCAAAGGGAAAATACCAGAAATCGCGGAACGTCGCGGCAACGAACTCCGGGTAATCGCCCGCCACAGTGGCCTCGACGCGTGGTCCGTCGATCTCGAAGCCGACATTCATCTTCGCCTGCAAGTCTGCCATTTCGGGCGAAGTGCCGGCATCGATTACGGTGAGGCCATACAGCACCCCATACATGAATATGCCGATCAGCGCGCCGGTCATATAGCCGGTCATCCCCAGCACGAACTGGGTCTTCACACTCTCGCGTACCAGAAACATGCAGCAAAGACCGCACATGGCGTAGTGGAATAGTATGTCGCCGACCCAGATGAAATAGAAATGGACAAGGCCAATCAGAGCCAGCCAGCCGAGCCGCTGCGCCTGCAGGCCAAGCCCTTCCCCGCGCTCCGAGGCGCGTTCGATGAAGATCGCAATCCCGACGCCGAACAATAGGGAGAACAGCGCTCGCATTTTCCCATCGATCAGAACAAATTGGGCCAACCACCACAGACCTAGCGGGTCGCTTGCACCGTTCATGAACGCACCGGGATCGGTTATCGCTGTCAATGGCTGTCCGAATGCGACAATATTTGCGCCAAGAATACCCATCACCGCGAGACCGCGAATGAAATCGAGGCTTGAGATGCGGAGGCTTTCGCCGACTGGCTTGCTTGGATCATCGTCGCCCAAAAACGGGCCGCCATCAGGCGCAACGAGTGTTATGGCCATAGGCCGCCCCCTTCTGCTTGAATGAGCCTAGCAAATCGGGCGGGATGGGGAAGCGTTTATTCCGCTTGGCACCGATGGCAAGGCGAGCGCCAGCACCGCTGCAACTGATGACGGGCGATGGGCCTTGGCGCGCGCTTATGCGTTGGGGCTCGCCACAAGGCACGCCTGGCCTTGCGCTTCCAATTGTTCGCACGCGCGCGACGCGTCCGCGCGGCTGTAAAAGCCCATCGCTCGCAGCCGGGTGACACCGCCTGCGGGTACGAGCGCTTTCTTGGTGCCAGCAAGGGCGGGGTTGTCTGCAAGTTTGATCCACAACCGTTCCGCATTGGCCGCTACGCCAAACGCACCCAGCTGAACGCCCCACGCTCCGGCGCGGGTTACCTGCCTGGGCTCAGGCAAGGCGGCGACACGTTCGGAAACCGAGGCTGAAACGGCCGCGGGTGGCGGCGCGGCCTGGGCAGCGCGCGCTGGCACCGGCTGGACGGTATTCGTGGTGGGGTTGCTCTTGGCAAGCTCCGCTGCTGCAAGCTCAGCTGCCCGGCGCTTCCCCGCTTCGACTTCGATCTCCCGCGCAAGCAGCTGCGCTTGCTGGCGCTGCTCCATCGGCACATATTTGTCCATCTGCGCCAGTGCGCCGCTCGCCTGCGGCAGGCCCGATCCTTGCGCCAGCGTGAGCAGAGCGTAGGCACGCACCCAGTCCCTTTCGGCGTAATCGGCATTGAAGTGAGCAAGGCCCAGCACGTATTGCGCGCGCGGATCGCCGCGCTCTGCTGCCGCACGGATCAGCGGCATCGCAGTCTTTTGTTCCCCCTGCTGAAACAGCAAGAGCCCGTAATTGTCTGCCGCCTTCACATGGCCTTTTTGCGCGGCCTCGGCGTATAGTTGACGGGCGCGGGAGATATCGGCGGTTACACCACGCCCCAGACGATAGGCCTGGGCAAGATTGAACAGCGCGTCTGCATCGCCATTTTGCGCCGGCCCACGCCACTCGCTGACAGCGGTGTCAAAATCGCCGGCGCTCCACGCATCAACGCCGCGTTTTACATCGGCGGCCAGCGGCTGGGCTGACAGCGCAAGAAACGTCAGGATGGCCATCGCCGAAAAACGAGCGGGGGCAATAGTGCGATTGCGATAAGCCATTGTTCGTCGCGCTCCTATAAATAATATCAGCCAGGTGCAGTTTCAGAACGTCCCCCGACCCGATCAGCGATTGCGCGTTAAGGCGTGGTCTGGTGCAGCACCGGTTGCCTCAACCCTTCCTTTCATAGTGAACAAACGGTTAGCAAATCGTTGAAGCGCCGCACCGCCTGACCCACAGCGTGGCGCAAATCGCGGCTTTGGCAATGAATGCCGATTTCACAAAGCCGCGCATGGGCCGGTTACCGAGCAGTCGGCGTTAACTCTAAATTAGGGGTAGTCTGCGATCCCCCTTTCCAACGGGCCGCAATCAGGTGGCACATTTTGGATACATCCAGGGGGACTAGGGTCTTGCGAGTACTGGCTTTGGCATCGCAAAAAGGCGGATCGGGTAAGACAACCTTGTCCGGACACCTTGCCGTCCAGGCACAGCGGGCGGGCGCTGGCCCGGTCGTACTGATCGACATCGACCCTCAGGGTTCGCTAGCCGATTGGTGGAATGAACGCGAAGCGGAATATCCTGCCTTTGCGCAAACAACCGTCTCGCGGCTGGCCAACGATCTTCAGGTGCTGCGCCAGCAAGGCTTTAAGCTTGCGGTGATCGACACGCCGCCCGCCATCACCATGGCGATCCAGTCAGTGATCAGCGTTGCTGAGCTGATCGTGGTACCCACACGCCCCAGCCCGCACGATCTGCGGGCGGTGGGTGCAACCGTGGATCTGTGTGAGCGCGCGGGCAAACCGCTTGTGTTTGTTGTGAATGCCGCGACACCGAAGGCCAAGATCACGTCCGAGGCCGCAGTTGCCCTGTCGCAACATGGCACAGTCGCGCCGATCACGCTGCACCATCGCACCGATTTTGCTGCCTCGATGATCGACGGGCGCACCGTCATGGAAGTGGACCCGGAAAGCCGGTCCGCTGCAGAAATGACTGCCTTGTGGAAATACATCTCCGACAGGCTCGAGAAGAATTTCCGTCGTACCGTCTTCGCCGCGCCGAAGGGCCAGGCAGCTAATGCAGGCGGCGTGCATCGTCCCACCGGTGGCTTTGGCCGCCGGGTGGCGCAGTAAAAGGCGCAGATGCGATGATGTCCGAAGCCAGGTTTGCCTCGCTAGGGCCAACATTGCTCGCTCGCAAGGGCGGGGCAAAGCCAGCCATGCGCCCGCAACTGGCGCCCTTGCCCGAAAACCTTTCCGAAGTCGCCGCGCTGGCAGACGAACAGCTTGAGGATCTGGGCTGGAACGATATGGGCTGCGAAGGCGCGGCCAACGATGTCGCTGATACGGATGCCCCCCTCTTCCCAACAAAGCGCGCGGGCAAGTCTGACACGCTGCTGACCAAATCGCACGGCCTTGACGACGAGCACGGGCACGGGCACGATGAAGCTTCAACCGATGCGGATTACACCCATGATGTCACTCACGATGATGCGTTTTGCGAGGCGGAAGACGACGAGAACCCGCCGCCTCCACACCCCATCATCGATCCGCTGACAAGTGCAGATATCGTGCCCATTACCGGTCGGCAAATGCGCCGTTTGCCGGCCAATGAAGACACAAGCAGCGACGAAGTGTCGACCGATCCTGAATCTTCGGCCCCGCATTCTGACGAACCAGAAGCGATGCGCCAGCAGGAGCGACTGGCGCAGGGCCTGCTCGCCAGCACGAAAGCAAAACCGCCCGAAGCGATCGAAACCCCGCTGGAAGAGCCCGAGATCGAAGGGCCTCTCTTGCGTCAGAAGCGGCAGGAAACCGCGCCTGCGACCGCTCAGGAGAGTGACGCCGATCAATCGAATGCTGCGCCCAAGTCCGCCCCGGCAAGCGGCAAAAAGACCAGCGAGCGCCGTGCGGCCTTCACCCTGCGGCTCGATGCAGAACGCCATCTCAAACTGCGCCTTGCAGCGACCATGCAAGGCGTCAGCGCGCAATCGCTCGTCACTCAGGCGCTCGATGCGATGCTCGACGACAATGATGATCTTGAAGCTCTGATTGCGCGCATGACGCGTAACTAACCGCCGACCCACCAACCACAACGCAACGATTACCTCTAACGATTTTGGATACCAGGGGATACGACATGGATAGCAACACGATGAACCGCACAAGCGGTCGGGACTTTGGGCCCAAGCTGGCGCTTCTCGCCTCTGCTGCCATCGCCAGCGCGACGCTGACGGCGTGCACAACAGCGTCGGCGCCCCAGGCCGAAATTTCGTTCAACAAGGCGCAGACCGCGCTGGAAAAGGGCCAGACGACTGCGGCGATCACCCACGCGGAATCGGCTGTCCTCGCAGAGCCGCGCAATGCACGCTATCGCGCGCTTCTTGGCGGCGCATATCTTGATGCGGGTCGCTACACCTCGGCGGCGCAAAGCTTTGCCGATGCGCTCGAACTGGGTGACACTGATGCGCGCACCGTGCTGAGCTATGCCCTGACGACCACGGCGCTGGGCGATGGCAAGGAAGCGCTCAAGCAGCTGCGCGACTGGGAAAGCGCGCTCGATCCGGCTGATGCGGGCCTTGCTCTGGCGCTCGCAGGCAATCCGGAGCGCGGCATTTTTGTTCTGACCAACGCTCTGCGCGCAGGCCAGAACACTGCCAAGATCCGGCAGAACCTCGCCTACACCTACGCGCTTGCTGGAAACTGGCGCGCCGCGCGAGTGATGGCTGCAGAAGACGTGCCGGCCAATGAGCTCGACGCGCGTCTGTCCGACTGGGCCCAGAAAGCGCGTCCCGAAGATCACATGGTCCGCGTCTCCAGCCTGCTCGGGGTCCAGCCGGTCAGCGATGGCGGCGTTCCGACCAGTCTGGCGCTTGCCAATTTCCCCAGCACCCAGGAAATGGTGGCGGATGTGGAGTTGGCGAACCCGGTGGACAAAGCGCCTGAGCAAGTGGCAAAGTCACCCGGAAGCGTTTCCCCGGCCGAAGCGATGGCTTTCAAGAGCGGCGCAGAAACCGACTCGGTTGAAAGCATCGATCCCTCGACCACGCCAGCGCGCGTCGCGGCAAAACCGCAGCGTGTGCCCGCACCTGTCGGCGCGCCTTCGCCCAAGCCTTCGCCCAAGCCTTCACCGGCATCTGCGCCCGCACCTGCTGCGCCGCGCTTTGTCTCGCGTCCGGTAACGCAGGCCCTGCCGCAAAGCACAGCTCCCGCTGCTGCGCCGAAGCCTACGCCCACGCGTGTGGCGCAAGCCCCGGCTCCGGCGGGCGACACACACATGGTGCAGCTCGGCAGCTAT
>JBCBKF010000147.1:0-6268 GCA_038522255.1 Pseudomonadota bacterium | reverse complement strand
GATGCGACACGGCGCACCTTGCGCAGCGTGCTCACCAAGCCTGGCTGGAACCACCTCGAAGTGCGCAGCCTGCGAGGTATCCTCTCATCACTCGAAAGGCGCGACATCCTGAGTGATCTGTGACAGTTTTGTGTTGACGAACCACAGTGCCCTGCTATGTGCGCGCCTTCGCGAATGGGCCCCGCACCCCGGTGAAGCGGTGGCCGCGTGCAGCATTATGGCTGGGCGGTGCGATGCCGGGTTGAATGTCCGACGCCAATCCGATGGTCGGTTTGGGGGACGGATCAGCAAATTTGAAGGAAAGACTTATGTCGAAGCGCAAGAGCGCCAAGTACAAACTCGACCGCCGGATGGGCGAGAACATCTGGGGTCGCCCGAATTCTCCGGTCAACAAGCGCTCTTACGGACCGGGCCAGCACGGTCAGCGTCGCAAGAGCAAAATGAGCGACTTTGGTCTGCAGCTTCGCGCCAAGCAGAAGCTCAAGGGCTATTATGGCGACGTCACTGAGAAGCAGTTCCGTTCGACCTACAAGGACGCAACGCGCATGAAGGGTGACACCGGTCAAAACCTGATCGGCCTGCTTGAGCGCCGTCTCGACATGATCGTGTATCGCGCCAAGTTTGCGCCGACTATCTTCGCGGCGCGCCAAATCGTTTCACACGGCCACATCTATGTGAACGGCGTGAAGTGCAACATTGCAAGCCGCCGCTGCGACGTGGGCGATGTTATCAGCCTGGGCAACAAGGCCAAGGAAATGGCGCTCATCATCGAAGCGCAAAGCCTGCCCGAGCGTGAGATCCCTGACTATGTCGTGCCCGAAGGCAACGACAAGGTGGCCTTGAGCCGCGTGCCCAAGCTTGACGAAGTGCCCTACCCGGTGACGATGGAACCCAACCTCGTGGTCGAGTTCTACTCGCGCTGATCAGTCACATCCGACACAAGAGACATCAAGAGGGCGGTCCATTGCGGGCCGCCCTTTTTCGTTCGGCCCTTCCCTTCGCCACGCCGCAAGTCCAGACTGCAAGATCAGAACACGAGGAGAGGACAAGCGATGAACGTGCTGCTGATCGACGCGCACCCCGACGAAGGCCGGCTCACATCGCATCTGATCGATGTCTATGAGGATTTCCTCCCCACAGATATCAGCCGCGCGCGCATCGCTCTTCGTGATCTGGAATTTTCACCCAACCTCAAGCACGGCTACGCGAAACGCACCGATTGGGAGCCCGATGTCGAACGCATGGCGGCAGCGATTGATGCGTGTGACCACCTGGTTATCGCTTTTCCGATGTGGTGGGGCGCGGAACCCGCTGAACTCAAGGGTCTGCTCGACCGGATGCTCCTGCCCGGTTTTGCCTTTGCCTATCATGACGACGATCCTTGGTGGGACAAACTTTTGCAAGGCCGCTCTGCCGATGTGATTATCACCATGGATACGCCGCCGCTGTTCCTGCGCCTCATGTACGGCAATTCGATCATCCAGCGCTGGAAGAAGCAGGTGCTCGGCTTTGTCGGTTTCAAGCCTGTGCGCATCGCGGCCTTTGGTCCCGTGAAGAACGGCGGCGCAGACAAGGCGCTGGAGAAGTGGCGCAAGAAGCTGTTCTGGATGGCAGGCTCAATCTCGCCCAAGGATCGCGACAAGAAAGAGGCCCGCCTCGCGCACTTTCTGGGCGGCGACTAGGTCCGCGTCCTGTCCCAGACGTCAAATTCATACGCGATCGAGCCTTCGACCAGGCGCTCCCAGATATCGGCGATCACCTCGCTCGGCAGGCCGCGCGTATCGGCATCCTGCACCGCTGCAGCGATGACGTGAGCCTTGCGCTCCTCATCACGCACCGCCTCGCGCGTCGGTTTGATACGGGCGGCGGCGCGCATATAACCAAAGCGCCGCTCGAGAAGCGCCACCAATTCACGATCCGTCGCATCAACGCCTTCGCGCACGTCGATCATGGTTTGGCAGGCATCGGGGGCTTTAAAGCTGTGTGACATGGCCGCGCATGTGGCCTTTCGCACCGCATTTGTCGAGCGGTTTGGAATGGTGCCTAACTTCCCAGGGCCGAGCTTAAGAACGTGTCGATCTTCTCAAGCATTTCAGCGCGCACTTTGCTGTCATCCAGATCATGCTGCAGCCCCTCATACTCGGAATAAACCACTGGCTTGCCCGCGTCCTCTAAAGCATCGGCCATGGCGCGCGAATGGCGCACTTCTACATTGATATCAAGCGTTCCGTGAAAGAGCGCGACCGGGGCTTTGAAGTCTTCGGCATGGCGCCGCGGGCTGCCAGCAGCGATATGCGGACCTTCGCCCAATTGCTCATCACGGACGCGAAAACTGGTGTAGGCACGCGCATCATCGCGCAGGAATTCAAGATCGGTCACCGGGGCGATTGCGACGACGGCCTTGAACAGGTCTGCGTCCACCACCTGCGATTGGAGGGCGGCGTATCCGCCATAAGACCAACCCATGATCGCCAGCTTGTCCGGGTCCGCAATCCCTTCGGAGACCAGCCAGCGTCCCGCATCCGCAATGTCGCCGACCGCCACGTCCCAGGATTGGTAGCCATTGCGCCCGAACCACGCCTCACCATAGCCCGAAGAGCCGCGGTAATTGGGTTGCAGCACGGCATAACCGCGCGCGGTAAGGAACTGGACGAGCCAGTCGAAACCCCAATAGTCGCGCGCTGCGGGTCCGCCATGGGGCAAAACAATCGCGGGCAGGTTCTTGCCATCGGAACCCGGTGGCAGGGTCAAAAATCCCGGAATTTCGGCGTTATCGACCGCCGGATAGCTCATCGGGGTCATTGTGCCCATGGGCTGGTCCACGAGATATTCACGGATTGCGAGGAGCTGGTTCAGCGTCCCCTGCTCCTTATCGTAGAGATAGACCAGCCCCGGATCGGTGTCGCTTGAGGCGATGATGATCAGCCGCTTTTCGTCCGCGCTTGCGCTGGCAATGCTTATAAGGGGTTGATTAGGCAGTGCCTTGCTGAGCTTCTTGGACAGCTTTGCCAATTCTGGATCGAAATACTCAACCGAGCGCTTCTCTGTAGCGAATGCAGCACCGACCACCCGTCTCTGGCGACCAATGCGGAGCAGCCCGTCTGCATCCACATCATCACGCGCTGCCACCGTGTTGATGCCGCCCGAACCATCGAGCAAGACTTCGACCACAGCGCCGTAACCATTTATCGAGCGATAGCCGTAAAGCGCGTTTGCTCCGGCGCTTACCGCGATAGGTCTAAAGCCCAAGAGTTCCTCGTCATCAAGGGTTGATGAAAGCTTTTTCCAACCGTCTTCGCCTTGAGGGCGATACAAGTAGACACGCTCGCCAGTCAGGCGTCCCAGAGAATCGACCAGAGAGCGCGACTTGAACCGCACCACGCCCGTTTCGTCAGCAAGGTAGTAGGAAGCGAAGGGATCAGGCGCCTCGACCGAGCGGCGTCGGGCATTCTCGATATCAACTCGGTCGACCCCCAGCCCCTCCTTGGTGCTGTTGGCCAACCGGGTGCCGGTGGAGCGATCCTTGATGTAATTGCGCGTTAGCAAGACTTCACCAGGCATGCCTGCAACGTCAAGCGCAATGACCCGGCCGCCGTCCTGATTGAACCGAAGGGCGCGCAGGCTCTTACGCTTAGTGATGACCTTCACATCCGAGCCGTCCGCATTGATCGCGAACATGCGTGAAAAGGGTATGAGTACGTCGTCCGAACGCTTCCCCATGCCCGCCACACCGCAAAGCAGCCGCGTATCGGTCACCCAGTCACAATAGCTGAGGTCGCCGGCTTGTTCCGTGTTGGTGATGATCGCTTCGATGCCGTCCGTCCCGTTCATGTCATAGACGTTGAGGACTTCGGTATGCTCGGCCCCCGGCGCGATCCAGGCAATCTTCGTGCCAGAGGGCGAAAGGCTTATATCGAGCACGGACGGGCGCACACCATAGCGGGCGGCGGTCTCCTTGATCCCTTCATCGCTGCCCTGAGCCCAAAGCGGCGCGGTCAGAGAAGCAAAACACACGACTAAACCGAGGAAATACTTCTGCACGACACCTCCTGCTGTTTTAACTCTTTCAAATTAAGGGCGTGGGTCGGACAATCAACTACAAATTCAAGTATCTGCCTCGAAAATCACGTGAAAATTGCGCAAAACGCTGTTCTTCGATGGCCACCCGCATCGCCCGCATCAAGGCTTGGTAAAAAGCGAGATTATGCTCGGTAAGGAGCATCGCACCGAGCATTTCGCCTGACTTGATGAGGTGGTGAAGATACGCCTTTGAATAATCGCGCGAGGCGGCGCAGTCTGAGGCTCCATCGATGGGCTCCTGATCTTCGGCAAATCTCGCATTGCGAAGATTGATCGGCCCATCCCAGGTAAAGGCTTGCCCGTTGCGGCCCGAACGCGTGGGCAGCACACAATCGAACATGTCGATCCCGCGCTCCACCGCGCCCACCAGATCATCAGGCTTGCCAACTCCCATGAGATAACGTGGCGCGTCCACAGGCAATTGTTCGGGCGCGTAGTCGAGCACGCCGAACATCGCCTCCTGCCCCTCGCCCACGGCCAGGCCGCCGACGGCGTATCCGTCGAACCCGATATCAATAAGCTTGCCTGCGCTGATCCGCCGCAAGTCTTCATCCAAAGCGCCTTGCTGAATGCCGAACAAGGCCGCGCGCGAAGCGTGCTCTTCGCCTGCATCAAACCCCTCGCGGCTGCGCCTCGCCCAACGCATGGAGAGTTCCATACTGGCCGCGATCTCGTCACGTGGGCGATCGGCGCGCGGGCATTCGTCAAACGCCATCACAATGTCCGAACCCAGCAGCCGCTGGATTTCCATTGAGCGTTCGGGCGTCAACATATGCTTGGAGCCATCGATATGGCTGCGAAATTCGACGCCTTCCTCGGTCAGCTTGCGCAGGTCGGACAGGCTCATAACCTGATAGCCGCCGCTATCGGTGAGAATAGGACGCTCCCAGCGCATGAAATTGTGCAAGCCCCCAAGCCTGGCCATCCGCTCAGCCCCGGGACGCAGCATCAGGTGATAGGTGTTGCCAAGGATGATATCCGCCCCCAGCGCACGCACATCGTGAGGCTTCATCGCCTTTACGGTCGCCGATGTGCCGACTGGCATGAAGGCGGGGGTTTCGATATCGCCGCGCCGCATTGCAATCGTGCCCCTGCGTGCGCGGTTGTGTGTGGTGTGAAGTGAAAAATGAAAGCGCGGCGAACTCATTGGCTGTGCGCGCTAGCGGCGCAGCCCCACGGTGTCACGCGCAATGAAGCGGGCCGGCAGCTTTCCACAAGCTGGCCGACCCGCTTTGGTCAATCGCCGTTCTTAGAATCGCACGCCGACGCCCGCAGTCGCACGCACGGTGTCAAACGCGATCGTATCAAGGTTGAAGCGCAGATCGAACCCGCCAACGGGAATGTCGACGCCCCCGCCGACCAGATAATCGCCCGCAGTTGTGTCAATGCCCAAATCGTCTTCATCAAAGATATCGTCGTCGTCCAACCCGACAAGACCAAACGCATCGATGTCGACTTCCTGATAGCCGCCGCGCAGATAGATTTTCGTGCCGTTGCTGGCACGATAGCCTAGGCGCACTGAGGCGCCATATTCAGCGTCGATTGCGTCAGTGCCGATCGCGGCATTGCCTTCGATACCTGCGAAGATGTTCTCCGATACGGGGAAGTCCACAGCGACGAAGCCACCGAAGATCACGCCGTTGTCGGTGATCTCGAACCCGTCGATCTCATCGCCAGCGCCCAGATCGTGGTAGCCGACGATCGCGCCAACGCTGACTTCGGTCCCGTCCTGGCCTTGCGCAAACGCCGCTTGCGGGGCGAAGAAAGCCGCAGAGGCGATGAGCGAGGTAATAACAGTCTTTTTCATGAGTAACTCCCTGACTTTGCCGCATAAGGGGTGCGCGGCGCTTCGGCGTTACGAGCGTAAGGATTGCGATTCGGTGAACCGATTGTTCATTTATGACCGATTTTCTATGAACAACGCGGATTGCGCGGCGTATTAACGCACGACTATTCGCGCAACCGCCATCCGGTCTTAAAAATATAGGCGATGATCGCGGTGCACAGCGACAGGAATCCCACGGTGAGCCCAAGCGAGACCCAGATCGACACGTCGGAGGTTCCGTAAAAGGTCCAGCGCAAGCCGCTCACCAGAAACGCAATCGGATTGGCCAATGCAATTGTATCCCATGGGGCAGGCAGCATGTCGAGCGAGTAGAAAGTACCGCCCAGGAAAGTCAGCGGAGTG
>JBCBKF010000146.1:0-6300 GCA_038522255.1 Pseudomonadota bacterium | reverse complement strand
CTGCGACAAAGACCGAGCCTTCGATCGCATATTTGCGCCTGCCGTTGATCTGAGTAAGAACAGTGCCCAAAAGGCGGTTTTGCGACCGGGGCACGGCGCTCCCCTGGTTGGTGAGGACAAACGCGCCCGTGCCATAGGTCGCCTTGGTTTCTCCCGGATCAAGGCAGGCCTGGCCAATCGTTGCCGCCTGTTGATCGCCCACCAACCCGGTGATCGGGATTGCGCGGCCAAACAGCGCGGCGTCGGTTTCCGCAAGTGCGCCCGACATGTCAGTGACCGTAGGCAGCGCCGCCATCGGCACGCCGAAAATTTCGCACAAATCTTTATTGAACTGCGCGTCTTCCAGCCCCATCAGCAGCGTGCGGCTGGCATTGCTCGCATCGGTGATGTGGGTGGCTCCGCCCGTCAACTTGTAGACCAGCCAGCTTTCAATCGTGCCGAACGCCAGCGTGCCCGCATCGGCGGCCGCTTTGACCTCCGGTGCGTTGTCGAGCATCCAGCGCATCTTTGTGCCGGAGAAATAGGGATCGAGCAGCAGGCCGGTCTTTGCCTGGATCTCCGCCTCCTTGCCGCTCGCGCGCAGTTCGATGCAAAACGGCTCCGTGCGCCGGTCCTGCCATACAATTGCGCGGGTGAGCGGTGCGCCCGTGGCGGTGTCCCAGGCCACCACCGTTTCGCGCTGATTGGTTATGCCTATGCCCGCAATCGCCGCCGCGCCGCCCGCTTTGGGGATGACCTCGAGCGCGCATTCGAGCGTCTGGTCCCAGATCTCAGCTGCATCATGCTCAACCCAGCCCGCTTGCGGATAATGCTGCGTCAGCTCCTTTTGCGCCGAGGCTACGAACACCCCGTCGCTGGCGAACAGCATGGCGCGCGTCGAGGTTGTGCCTTCATCAAGAACAAGGATGTAGTCGGACATTGTTCTCTCCTTGGGCGTTCTTGCTCGCTCACGCTCGTTTCCCCAGCTGCCCACTCCCCCGCCCTTCCGCCCGGAATTTTATCCTCAAGGGCGGAAGGGCGGGGGAGTGGGCGGCTCGGCACCAAGGATCAGCCGGATGGCTGATCTGCACCCATCAAAACGTGACATCTGCCAAACTCACCTCCATATGCAAGCCCATGGCAGGACTTCCCCCCAAACCCTGGCCCACCGGGGCCGCCGAACAGCTTGAACCGCTTGTCGCCCGGGTGCTCGCGCCCAACCCCTCACCCTACACCTATACCGGCACGCAAACCTATGTGGTGGGCGAGACTGAGGGGCCCGATTGCGCCGTGATCGATCCGGGGCCCAACGATGCAACGCACATTGACGCGATCCGCGCCGCACTGGGTGATCGATCCGTCACCGCGATCATGTGCACCCACACCCATCGTGACCATTCGCCCGCCGCCGCCCCTCTGGCAGAGGCGACCGGCGCACCCATCGTCGGCTGCGCGCCGCTGGTGCTCAAGAGCGACCACCCGCGCGCTGACGAGGCGTTTGACGAGACGTATCGACCCGATAGAGTTCTAGAAGACGGCGAGCAGATGCGCGGCAGCGGATGGACGCTGACGGCTGTGGCAACACCAGGCCACACCTCCAATCACCTGTGTTTCGCGCTGGAGGAGAGTGGTTCACTCTTCACCGGCGACCATGTCATGGGCTGGTCCACCAGCGTCGTCATCCCGCCCGATGGCGACATGGGCGATTACATGGCGAGCCTTGAAAAGCTTATGGCACGTGAGGACACAGTCTACCACTCCGCCCACGGCGCCGCGATTGAGAAACCGCGACAGTTGGTGCGCGGCATGATCGGCCACCGCCGCCAGCGCGAAAACCAGATCCTGCGCCTGATGAGCGAACGCGCCCGCACCGTCGCGCAGTTTATTCCCAACATGTATAAGGGGCTGGACGAGAGGCTGATCCCGGCTGCGGAATTAAGCGTCACCGCGCATCTGATCGATCTGGAACGGCGCGGCATGGCGTCAAGGGAGGGCGATCTGTGGCGGACGATCTGAATCCGGCCGGGGGCGACCTGCCAAAAGGCGTGACCGATGGAGCAGACAAACCCCAGCCCGAGCCTGTTCCAAAGGTGGACCCCGGCATCGCTGATGTCCCGTCCGACGAACCGATCCCACCTAAGCTCTCAATAGGCACGAGCTTGCTGATCGCCGCCATCGTGATCATCTTTCTGGTGGCGGGGTGGATCATCAACTACACGTAATGCGCGCTGAGCGTGGTGGGACCCATAAAACGCTCGAAATCGGGGCATCATTTCCCATATTAAATGCACGGCAGTAACGCTAAACCAGCAATTCGGGGATCCGGCATGAGCTTTGAAACCGCGCCGCCACGCGGCGATGAACTGATCGAGGAGATCAATCGGCTGCGCAAGGAGCGCAATGCGGTGATCCTCGCGCATTATTACCAGACGCCCGATATTCAGGACATTGCCGATTTCGTGGGCGACAGCCTCGAACTCAGCCGCAAGGCGGCTGAGACCGATGCGGACGTGATCCTGTTTTGCGGCGTGAAGTTCATGGCCGATACGGCCAAGATCCTTAGCCCGGAAAAGACCGTGATTCTGCCCGATATGGACGCTGGATGCTCGCTTGAGGACAGCTGCCCGCCGGACAAGTTTCGCGCTTTCCGCGAGGCGCACCCCGATCACATTGCGCTCACCTACATCAATTGCTCGACCGAGGTGAAAGCGCTGAGCGACGTCATCGTCACCTCATCCAGCGCGGAGACGATCCTTCAGCAGATTCCGAAAGACCAGAAAATCATTTTCGGCCCGGACCGTCACCTTGGCGGCTGGCTGAGCCGCAATTTCAACCGCGAAATGCTGCTGTGGCCGGGCGTGTGCATCGTCCACGAAGCGTTCAGCGAGACCGAATTGCTCAAGCTAAAAGAACAGAACCCCGGCGCGCCTGTAGCCGCGCACCCTGAATGCCCGCCTGCGATTATCGACCATGCGGATCATGTCGGTTCAACCAGCTCGATCCTGACCTTTGCGAAGAACTTTGAAGGCGACACGCTGATCGTCGCGACCGAACCGCACATCATGCACCAGATGGAGAAGGCGCTGCCGGAAAAGACCTTCATCGGCGCGCCGGGTGCGGACGGCAACTGCAACTGCAACATCTGCCCCTACATGGCCCTGAACACGATGGAGAAGATGTACACCGCCCTGCGCGATCTGGAGCCCCGCATCGAGATCGAAGAAGACCTGCGCCTCAAAGCCAAGGCCAGCCTCGACAAGATGCTGGAAATGGCGAGCGGGACCGTGGGTAAGGGCGATCTGGGCTTCGTGCATTTCAGCGGAGATTGATGGGGTGCCCCGTCTCCTGTTGGGGCTGATCAGCGCGCTGTTTCTGGTGTGCCCGGTTGGCGCCCAGGAGCCGAGCTTCGAAGAGGGGCAGGTCTGGACGTACGAGACCGGGCCGCTTGATGGCGGCTCCCTCGTGAAAATCCAGCAGATTGAGACGGTCGGCTCGCGCGCGGCGCCAGTGACCGTCTATCATATTTCGCTCATCGGCGTCATGCTGTATGGCGATGGTGTTCCAAGCAGCGTTGCGCATTTGCCGGTCAGCGAGAAGACACTGCGCGACAGCGTGATCGCCTTGAGTGACAGCGATGCGGTGTTTCCCGATTATCGGCCGGGCATTGAGAGATGGCGCTTTGCCGAAGGCGGGGTGTTCGACAT
Source organism: Pseudomonadota bacterium (assembly GCA_038522255.1). Taxonomy (GTDB): domain Bacteria; phylum Pseudomonadota; class Alphaproteobacteria; order Sphingomonadales; family Sphingomonadaceae; genus Erythrobacter. The sequence goes on along the minus strand of JBCBKF010000146.1, from coordinate 2,617 downwards.
TCCGCTGGCAGACATCCTCGATGTTATTCGCGAAACAATAGAAGAGACGCCGAAACGGCGAGTGATTGGCTCACTTTAGTCTCGCCGCTGCGTCATCCGGGCCACCACCAGCGCACCACCCAACAGAACCATCCCCGCCACATCGAGCGCGCTAAGCACCTCGCCAAAGACGCTGTACCCGACGAGCGCCGCAATCGCGGGCTGGGTCAGCAGCGCGAGGCCGATCACAAGTGGCTTTTTTTTGGCTCAGCGCACAGGTTCCTGCAGCCACCGAACTCGCAAACGCTCAATAAAGTAAAGCCGTGAGTTCGGTCGTGCTCTCATGGGCTTAGACACTGCAATGCACGCTGGCCCGCTATTTTTGCTTCAAAGGCAAAGACGAATCAGCTAATAAACCTCCCAAAGCGGGGGTAATTATGCGCTATTCTGAACAGTCTTTGTCGGAACGCTATCTTAACAACAGCGTGCGCAGCATAGCCTTTGTCAGTCTCCTGCTTTTATTTTGGGTAGCCTTTTCAGCAGCATCCATGCAGACCTCCATCATGAAGCGGATTAACGATTCCGACTTTGTTGGCTTTAGCTATTACTCGATTGTCTCAACCGTAAATCAGGTGAGCGAACAGAATGATGCGATCAAGGAGAGCGAGCAACGTATCAGCTCGCTGAAGACCCGGAGCAACACCATTGTCGAGGGAGATACAGAGCTCAACCAGGCTGACCGAAAGGTCGACCGGGTCTCACGCGATGCTTTTCGTGAGCTTTTGCTGGGCGCAGGCCCGCGTCTGGCAGCGGGCCAAACGCGGCTCACCAATGCCCGGCAAGCCGAAGGTGGCACCGTTGCGCGTGTTGATTTTGTCCTGAACGCCGAAGGTGATGCTCCCGCGTCCGAGGCAACGCCGGATGCTGGCCCAGCAACGCTCGTGCGTGCGTGTGAAAAAGCGCAGCAGGTCAGCGGGCGCTACACCAATTTGGGCGAGCAAATCCCGCCGGAAATGATCCGGTCCACAGTCGATGGCTGCCTGTTGTCGAACCGCACGGCGGGCCTCAGCGAAGAGACGAGTGCACAGCTTGCTTCCGCCAAACGCGCCTTTGACGAAAAGTTTGACCAGAAACAGGAAATCAAGGACGAAATTGCGGAGATCGAGGCCGCGATTGCGTATGAGGAAAGCGAGATTGACGCAATTGAAGCGAAAATCCGCGACAACACCGATCTGCCCGATGGTGCAGAGGCACGGACCCCGCTGGAGATCTACCGCCTGTTTCCCGAAGTCGCCAATTATGATTTCACAGGGCTGGGCGTGGGAGAGAAGTTGCTCATGATCCAGCACGAATTGATCCTGGGGCTGCTCACCGCGCTGGCGGGTGCTGTTGGCGGGCTTAGCAAGTTTTTCCTGCGCCGATATACTCGCGGGCCGGATAGCAAAGTGGTGGGCGAAGGCGGACCGCGCATGGCCGACGAGTTCATGCCCACCTGCCTTGCCGGTTCATTTGCAGGTCTTTCCGTGTTCCTGATCCTGTTCGGGGGCCTCGCCGTGTTTCAAACCGGCGGGAACGAAGCGGGTGCGACTGCCAATTATTCCTCCTTTGCCGCCTTTGGCTTTCTGGCAGGAATGTTCTCGGACCGGGTCAATGCCTGGCTTGAGTCGATTGCCGGGCGGGTCTTTTCAAAAGCGGAAGAAGCCAACGCGCAACGCGTCCTCAACGAGCTCACCGAAGCCCAAGCGAGCAAGGATCAGTCAAGGATCGAGGAAATCCTGAAAGCGCGGGTGGAGGAAAGGGAGCGGCGCGCGGAAGAAGCGGCGGCAGCCGAGCAGGCGGCTCAAAGCGGAACGCCCACTCCTGGATGATCCGCGGAGCTTTCCTACTCACGCTCGCACCTGAACCATCCGAGCCACCACCAGCGCGCTTCCCAAAAGCACCATGCCAGCAACGTCCATCATCGTAAGCATCTCATCAAACACGCTCCACCCGATGACCGCGGCAATGGCGGGCTGGGTCAGCAATGCCAGGCCGATAACCAGCGGCGGGAAATGGCCGAGCGAATAGACCATCAACCCCTGCCCGATCAGCTGGCTGGATACGAACAGGATCACCACCGGCGTCCAGTCGCCCGGCCATACCGGCTCTCCCAATGCCAGAGCGATCGAGAGCAGCACCGGGCATGCAAAGACGCTCACCCAAACCAGCAGGCCCCACGATCCGAAACGGCCTCTCTCGCCCTGCAAGGTCAGCAGGTAAACGGCGTAAAGCAGGCCTGCCGTTATGCAGAACAGGTCGCCAAAAAGGGTCGCCGCCGAAATCTCAAGGCTGCGACCCAGCAAGATCGCTGCGCCAGCAAGCGCCATGAGGATAGCCAGCCACTCGGTTCCACGCGGCAGGCATCGCGCGATGATAAAGCCCCAGAACAGCAGCACAATCGAGCCGGAATTGCCAAACAGGGTCGCGTTAGCGAGCCGGGTCATGCCTATCCCGATGTGCCAGCTGGCAAGGTCGCCTGCAAAGGCCACAGCGCCAAGCGCAACCAGAGCCAGCGAGCGCACTGGCATCGCGTCCAGCCGCTGACCTTCCTGATCGTGTTTGCACGCGCGGCGGGGCAGCGGCTGGACGCGATGCCAGT
>JBCBKF010000145.1:0-6317 GCA_038522255.1 Pseudomonadota bacterium | reverse complement strand
TAGAACGAAGTTCACAAATGGCAGATATTCGCGGGATTCCAGGTCTAGAGTTTCCTTGAAAGGCGGGTTTATGAAGTCGTCATAGGGCTGCTTGCGGGTCTTGCGCAGCATGGCAAACGTGCCCGACAATCCTTGCGTGTAGAGCAGCGAGCGTATCAACTTGGTGCGTGCATAGGTCGGGTTGTTGGGCGAGGCCTGCACGCCGGTGATCATGCCGGGTGAGACTTGCAAAGGATCGGTGATCCTGGTTTTCAGAGGCGGGAAATTATAGGGCAATGTGAGGATCACATAATTGGCCGTGCGCGCGCCATCGGCGGTGCTGGCGGTGATCGACACCTCGGTTCCGTGATCAGCTGCGCTCAGAGTGATGGGGGCGGCCAGGTCGTGCGGCTCGCCATTAACGCTCACTCGCGCCACATCAGCCGACCAGTTGGGCGTGACGCTCAGCGTGTCGTCGCTGCGATAAGGATACCAGGCGTAGCGGCGGATTTCGGGAAAGAAGTTGGGGTAGACATGTGTCACCAGCCCCGTCTCGCCAACCAGATCGGCGCCCAGTGACTGCTCGTAATCAAGGCTGACGAGCAGGCCCGTGTCTCCGGGATCGGTTTGCACGGCGCTGGTCTTGTAGAAATCGCCCGACTCAAAATCGTGCAGGTCCGCAGGGGCCACGGTCAGGGCATAGACCAAGAGGCCAGCAATAATCGCGAGAAGGGTCGCGAAGGCGTACAATGTGCCGCGCAAAATCATGGTTATCTCCCGTTCGCGCCCAACATGCCCTGGCTGGCATAAGCGCATACGACTGTGGAAGGCGGTTTGAACGACCTGCGGAGTGTGAGGCCGAGATCGCGCCAGATTAATGCAGGGCATTGGGGGTCAAGGCAACGCGCGAGTTGTCGCGATTTTTCACGCAATATTGCCACAGCACTGCGATTTGTAGCGCGCGCAAGGGGAACCAAACTGAACTGGTACGTTCAATTATTCGAGCGTGCGTCGGTTTGGTTTCGCGGCGCGGTGATAAAGGAACGTGTTAGATGCCAGATTACCCGCTCGATACTTCGACCGAGCTTGAAAGTCTGTCCGAAACCCGCTTCAAATCCCCGGCCGGCGAGGCCTATTGGAACTTTACCTCGGCATTTGGCGGGTGGGCGCTGGCGCTTGGGTTCAGCGCGGTCCAGCAGGCGTATCCGCAGAAAGGCCTGCTCGCCAGCGCTACGGCGAGCTTCCTGAGACCGCTGCCTGAAACGGGGTTGATGGTCGATGTGCGCGCGCTTCGCGAGGGGCGGCGGACCAATTTCCTGCGCACGGAGTTTTCGGGCGAAGCAGAGCCGGGCGCGCTCGTCTTTGCGGCTGACTATGTGTTCAGCGATATCAAGGACAAGCCGCTCGATTACACCTGCGCGATGCCGGAGGTGATGCCGCCCGAAGATGCGCCGGCTTTGCCCAATGAGCCGGGTCCCAAATTCCTCAGCCGCTATTATCAGCGTGTGGCGCTAGGTCAGCCATTTACTGCGCAAGAGCGCCCGCATTCCGCGTTCTGGGTGAAGGATGCAGCGGACCGCCCATGGGATGCCAAAGCGCTGCTGGCGGTGTCCGATACACCGATGCCGCGCAGTTTCTTCCTCGATACCACTCCGCGTTTTGGCGCGACGGTCCAATACGATCTGCATGTCATGTGCAACGCGGCTGATCTGGAAGCATGCGGACAAGATTACCTGCTGGTCGAAGCGACGAGCGACCGCGTCTATTCCGGCCGCTTCAGCCAAAGGGCGCGCATCTGGTCGCGCGCGGGGCAATTGCTGGCGATCTCGAACCAGCTTGCATTTTACTGATCTACGCGCATTCGCCGCCACGCCTTGTAAAGAGGCGCAGCGGCGAACAGGACGTACTCGATGTGCGTCTCACCGGGGACGACGACGCGCGCGGCCGCCACGGGTCTGCTTGCGCGTCTGACCGTTGGGCGCGGTGACATTGCGTGTGTTCACTACCCCGCCAAATTGTCCAAGCGTCGTGTCGTTATCAACCGAGCGGCGCAACCCTTGGGGACCCGTCTGACTGGCGGTGCGGTTGCAGGTGCTGTTGACGCACTGCGCGCTGCCTTGGGTGGCGAGGGAATTTCCCTGAGGTCCTGTGCGCTGCGAACTGCGCTGAGCGCCATTTTCCGGCGTGTAGCCGACCGCTCCCTGAGTGCTTGTGCTTCGCCCTTGCGGACCCGTCACCCCTCCTGAGCGGGCATATCCTGTTTCTGTCTGGCTGAGCGAGCGGTTGCCCGACACCGTCTCGCCGCCCGGGCCGGTCGCGCTGCGCTGGGTAGAGCAGGTGCCATTGCCATCGCAGCCTGCATTCGCGCCGCTCGAAACGGACTGGCCAGTGTTGGTGGTCGTCTGGCTGCTGCGCGAGGCTGATTGACTTGTCTCGTCATATCCGCGCTCGAAGGTGCGCGTGCCGCCTGTGCCATTTTGCGTTTGGACGCTGGTTGATCCGCTGGTCACGCCATTTTCCGTGCTGGCATCGCGTTCAACCGTGACATATTCGCCCTGGTATTGTTGCTGCATTTCAGAGGGTTCTTCCTGCGCCCAGGCGGGGGCGGCGGAGGATATCAAAGCAATCGAAAGAGCTGTGGTAAAGCGCTGCATGGCATGTCTCCTTGTTAGGCCATGCAGCCGCTCTGGCGATCAGGTGTTTCGAGGATGTGCCATGCGCCGGGAAAGGCGTTTCATTGTGTTTCGGGCGTTACTCATCCTGACAGTTCGGCCCGCCCGGAACTTTAATCCAGCTTGGGCGGGAAACCGGGCTCGGCCTTGGCCATGGCGCGTTGGTACGCCTCGCGCGCGCCAATGCGTTGGAGATACGCCTGAAGGTTGGGCTTGTCGTCGATGGGTTGTTCGCGAAAGGCGCGGGACGTAGTGAGCTGGAACATCATCATGATATCCGCCGTCGTCAGCTGCGCGCCGGCGAAATAGTCCGCCTCGCCCAGCCGCCGCTCAACCTGGTCCCAGGCATTGTTGACGCGCGCCATCATCGGCGCAGGCATGTCAGCGCCCGTCAGCGAGACAGCGATCTGCATCATGCCATTGGTCATGAAAGTCGCGTTTGCGAAGTGGAACCAATAAAGGTGATCGGCAAAATCGGGATGATCGGGGCCGGGCACCAGATCGGTATCGGGCGCGTATTTGCCGACAATGTACTCAACAATCGCACCGCTCTCGCCGAGCAGAACGTCTCCGTCCTCGATCAAGGGCGCGATCTGCATCGGGTGCAGCGCTTTCAATTCCGGCGGAGCCAGCCGCGTTTCGGGATCGCGATTGTAGAGCTTGAGATCATAGTCGAGGCCCAGTTCCTCGCACAGCCAGACAATGCGTTCGGACTGCGAAATGCGCAGGTGGTGGATGGTCAGCATGGTATCACTCCCCGGTAAGCGTTTGCGTCCGTCTAGGCGATGAAAAGCGCGCGGGCGAGGAAGAATGTGGGAGTTTCTGGTGTCGGGTTTCGGCCCACTTGCGGACGTTAAGTTAAGATGGCAGATAACGCAGCATGACTGTTCACGACGCGACCGAGATGGGAAGGTTAGCGCGCGAGCGTTTCAGCGCCGCTCTTATGAGCGATACCAAGTGGCGAAAGCTATTCGGTGCAGTCGGGCAACTTGGCCCCGGTCACATGATTGTGAAGTTCATTGATTTGGAAGAGCCGCGCCGAATGCGGTTTCCACCTTCGCTCGCATGTCCGAAGGCATTCATGGATACGATTGAATTTGGGCCAGTTGAGCTACGTGCAATCGAGTGGCTTGAGCTTCCTATCGATTTGGCGCCGATACTCCGCCCGATCGGAAAATTTCAACTTGAGCCGACGCCAATTGGGACACGCGTTATCGGTTATCAGCCCTGAGCAAGCTCACGTCCGCTACCACCCTCAGAAAAGCAGAAGATTTCCCATCCACGCCCTAGTCGTCGCGCGCCCAGCCTTTGCGCGCGGGCTCCAGACTGTCGAGGAAATTGTTGGCGGTATCCAGATAGTCGCGCTGCTTGTCTTCGCCCATCCGGTCCCAGGTTGCGTAGATGCGCCCGATCCTGTGGTTGCTGGACAGCGCATCGCGGTGGGTGTCCATGAAATGCCAGTAGAGCGGGTTGAACGGGCAGGCGTCCTCGCCCGTTTTCTTCGAGACAGTGTAGCGGCATTCCTTGCAGTAATCGCTCATCTTGTTGATGTAATTGCCGCTTGCCGCATAGGGCTTGGTCGCCAGCTTTCCGCCATCGGCATACAGGATCATCCCTGAGACATTGGGCAGCTCGACCCATTGATAGGCATCGGCATAGACCGCGAGATACCAGTCCTGCACCTCGGCGGGATCGATCCCGGCGATGAGGCAGAAATTGCCCAGTACCATCAGCCGCTGAATGTGGTGTGCGTGGGCGTCCTCGTGGGTGGAGCGGATGCAATCGGCAAGACAGCGCATATCGGTCTCCCCTGTCCAGAAGAACTCGGGCAAAGGGCGCTTTGCCTCCAGTTCGTTATCGCTTTCCAGACCCGGCATATATAGCCAGTAAAATCCGCGCACATATTCGCGCCAGCCAATGATCTGGCGGATGAAGCCCTCGACCGAATTGATTGGCGCAGTGCCATGTTCATACGCGGCCTCAGCCCGCTCGCACAATTTGCGCGGATCCAGTAGGCCGCAATTGAGGCTGGTCGAGAGCATTGAGTGATACAGGTCGTCTTGCCCGTGGACCATTGCGTCCTGATAGGGGCCGAATTTCTCGATGCGTTCAGTAAAGAAGGCATCGGCGGCGGCCTCTGCATCCTCGCGCGTCACGGGCCAACGGAAAGTCTCGAGGCTGCCAAAGTGATCGCCAAAGCGGTCCTCCACCAGTTCCATCACTTCGCGCGTGATCGCATCGGGTTCGAAGTTGGGCACCCGGGGTGCGTCCATGTCTTCTTTAGGCGGCTCACGATTGTCCTGATCGTAATTCCAGTCTCCGCCCTTGGGTTTGCCATCCTCGTTCATCAAGAGCCCGGTACGACGGCGCATCTCGCGGTAGAAATGCTCCATGGTGAGGTGCTTGCGGCCATCTGCCCAGTCGCGAAAAGTGGCGTGATCGCACAGAAACCGATCGTCCGGCAGTATCTCGACATCGCAGGCGAATTTGTCCGGCCATTCCTCGATGGCCTGCTGGACGCGCCATTCGCTCGCTTCGGTGATGTTGATAGCGTGCGGATCGTGACGTTCAATCGCGCGCGCGACTTCGCCTGTGAAGGTGCCCGAATTGTCCTCGTCGTCTAGCTTGACATAGTCGACCGTCCAGCCGGCCTCGCGCAGGTCCTGCGCGAAATGACGCATGGCGGAAAAGATGAGCGTGATTTTCTGCTTGTGATGTTTGACGTAGGTGGCCTCGTCCCAGACCTCCATCATGAGGATAACCGTGCTGTCCTTGGTCGGGCCACGAAGCGAGGAAAGCGTGCGGGTTAATTGGTCCCCGAGTATGGGGATGAGTGTGATCTGATCGGGCATGGTGAAGCAACGCGTGAGCACCCGTCGCGCTCCCGAGCTTACACAAACGAATACGGATCGATGTCGACGCCCACCCGCACACTCGGTGGAAAATCATGCGCATCCAGCCATTGGCGCAGCGTCGCCTGAAGGTTGGCGCTGCGTCGCGCGTTGATGAGGAAGCGATAGCGATAGCGCCCGCGCAGCAGCGCCATGGGGGCAGGCGCAGGGCCAAGGATGTAGAGATCATCGGCGCGCGGACGAGTGTCGCCCAGGCGATTGGCGGCTTCGCGCGCTTCCTTGTCGTCTTCGGAGGACAGGATGATCGCGGCCCAGCGGCCAAAGGGCGGGGCGCCGGCATCGCGGCGCGCTGCGGTCTCGGCGGCGTAGAAGGCATCGCGGTCGCCATCTGCCAGCGCAGCGATGACCGGCGCGTCCGTGTGGCGCGTCTGGATCAGCACTTCGCCCGGTTTCTCGCCGCGCCCGGCGCGCCCTGCGACCTGCGCGACCTGGCTGTAGGTGCGTTCCGATGCGCGCAAATCTCCGCCTTCAAGGCCGAGATCCGCGTCCACCACGCCCACCAGCGTCAGATCGGGAAAGTGGAAGCCCTTGGTCACCAGCTGCGTGCCCACGATCACGTCGATCGCCTTGCCTTCGACTTGCGCGAGGAAGTCAGCGGCACGCTCGGGCGAGTTCAGCGTGTCCGATGTGGCGATGGCGACGTGCGCTTCGGGGAAGAGCTCGCCCACCTCATCCGCGATACGTTCGACCCCCGGCCCGCAAGCAACCAGCGCGTCGGCCTCGCCGCATTCGGGGCAGTTTGTGGGCACTGGAC
>JBCBKF010000144.1:0-6427 GCA_038522255.1 Pseudomonadota bacterium | reverse complement strand
GCCACGGGGACGCTCACAAAATCCGCATCGCCAATGTAGAGTCCGCGATCCGCGTATGCGACGCGCTGGGATTCGAGGAAGAGGTGCCAGAACGTCGCGCTCTGCGGGCCTATGGCGGCAAGGTCAAATCGCTCCAGCTGGCCGAGCATCTGCGCCACCGCGACCCCGCCCGAAGAGGGAGGGCCCATGCCGCATACCTTGTAAGAACGGTAGCGCCCGCAAACCGGATCGCGCAGTTTCGCGGTATAGGTGTCGATATCGGCCTCGACCATGCGTCCGTCTTGCGGGGTTTCTTCGGCGATATAGGTCGCGAGGCGCTGTGCCATCACGAAATACATGTAGCGCGGTCCGGCAGCAGCGAGCGATTCCAGCGTGCGGGCGAATTGCGGGTTGGTGATGCGCGCGCCTACGGGCAGGGGCTCGCCATCGCCGCTGAAGAACACTGCGCGCGCCGCCTCTGTCTTGTCCGCGCGCCCTTTGGAACGGGTGAGCGAATCGTTGAGGCGCCGGTTCATCGTGAACCCTTCCTGCGCCAGACGCACGGCGGGTTTGAACAATTCAGCCCATTCCAGCTTGCCGTATCGCGCATGCGCCTTGGCTGCGAGCGCAATATTGCCGGGAACCCCAACGCTCAGCCCCGAAAGAACACGCTTGTCGCGGGGCAGTCGATTGCCATCGGCGTCGAGGAAGCGGTTAGGGGTCGCTGCGACGGGAGCAGTCTCGCGCCCGTCAAAGCTTGTCACGCCGTCCGCTCCTGCATGGACAAGAAATCCGCCGCCGCCAACGCCCGAGCTTTGCGGCTCGACCACAGTCAAAGCAAGCATGACGGCAATCGCGGCGTCGGTGGCCGAGCCGCCCTTGGCAAGGATTTCCTCGCCGGCGGCCTGCGCGCGCGGATCAGCGGCGCTGACAGCGCCATTGCCGAGCGCTTCCTTGGTCGCTGTGGGGCCACCAGACGAGGCGCTGCGCATGCTGTCGGGTGCGGGACACGCAGTGAGTGTTGCAGCGAGCGCGAAGAGAAGGGCGGGTCTGATGGTTTTGAGCATTATCATGACAGCAACCGCTATTCGCTTCCAACCGCCTCTGCAACGCTTGCAAAGCCATCGCGTACCATCAGGCGCTCAATCCCCTGTGCAATTCGCGCACCCAGACCCGGCCCTTCATAGACCATGGCGGAATAGAGCTGGACCAGGCTGGCACCTGCAAGGATGCGTTCCCAGGCGTGTTCCGCGGTGGCAATGCCGCCTACGCCGACCAGTGGGATCGCAGCGCCTGTGGCTTTGCGAAAGTCTCGCACCCGCTCCAGCGCCAATGTGCGCAGCGGCGCCCCGCTCAGTCCGCCCGCCTCCTCCGCATGGTGCGACGCAAGCGCAGGGCGCGAAATAGTGGTGTTCGAGACAATCAGCGCACCCAGCTTTTTATCGAGCGCAATCCGGGCAATCGCGTCGATATCAGCCGGCTCAAGATCGGGCGCGACCTTGAGGAAGATCGGCGGCAATGTCTCAGCACCGCTTGCATCGCGCGCCGCCAACACTGCGTCAATCAGCGCGCTCAGCGCTCCCTCATCCTGCAGTGCGCGCAGGCCCGGAGTGTTTGGGCTCGAGACGTTGACCGCGAGATAGCTCGCATAGGGTGCCATGATCCCGGCCATCGCTGCGTAATCCGCGATCCGATCCTCTGAGTCTTTGTTGGCTCCAATATTGATGCCGAGCACGCCGGGCCGATCCACCCGCGCTCTCAGCCGCGCAAGCGTTGCTTCGCTCCCCGCATTGTTGAAGCCCATGCGGTTTATCACCGCCTCGTCTTCCACGAGGCGAAACAGCCGCGGTTTGGGATTCCCGGCTTGCGGGCGCGGGGTGATCGAACCCACTTCGGTAAAGCCGAAGCCCAGCCCAAGCAGCGCGTCAGGCACTTCGGCATCCTTGTCAAAGCCGGCAGCAACGCCAACGGGATTGGGAAATATCACTCCCGCCACATCGATTTGAGCGGCGCCCGCTTTTGCAAGCGATGACCGCGCGCCGCGCGTTGGCAAGGCCTTCAACCCGGCGATAGCGAGGCGGTGCGCCATCTCCGAATCGAGCGCGAAAACAGCGGGCCGGACCAGTCGGAAAAGCATGGAGGTGCCCTATCGTATTCTGTCCTTTTTGCAAAAGGTGCGGGCCACAAAGGCGGCGACACTTAAACTAAACACCTGAAGTACTGCGCAGATTTCGTGGGCAGCCAAGAGTTGCGCCGGTCAAACGGGGCGCAGTCTGCGTCTCTTGTCGCTTGCGTACAATTCTCGCAGCGGACCTCTGTCTAAAAAGGACGCGCGACCCGAAGGGCTCGGAGCTGCATTGCGAAGAGTTCCTCAACTTTCATGGGCGGCCCCGCTTGGGGTCGCCCTTTTTTTGGCACTGATGCCACATCGCTTGGCTTTCAAGTCCCGATATGGCGCTTTTCGCGTTGTGATCGCTCACCAAATGATTGTATCACGCGCTGACGGGCGGAAGGGGCGCGTCGATGCCCCAATGCGCGAAAAGGTCGCTAAGGGGGCAATCGAAGAAACACGCCATGCGTCGCATTAGGCTCTCAGTCTGCATTGGGCTCGCAAATGTGCGGCCAGGTAAGGTCGAGCGCCCGCTTGCGCCGCTTACGGCGGCGAGGAGCGCTGCATGAGCGAAGCGGTGGCCCAGCCCAAATCACAACTTGATTATATCGAGCCCTCACCGGATATGCGTCGGCTCGTCCACGCCCTGTTCGTGATCCGCACGCAAGAGGGTCGGACGCATGACATCATGCCGGCCTATTCAGCGCAGATATTCAGCTTTGTCGAAGGGTCAGGTTCCATCGCTTTTCCCGAACGTGATGCGGGCCGTTCCTATTGCATCACGCTCAACGCCCCGATGCTCCGTGCAGCGCCTATCACCCTTGATGGCCCCGCGCTCATTGTTGGTGCGTCGTTTACGCCGCTGGGCTGGGCCGCGTTCAGCGGGCTGGCGGCCGATAAGGTGCACGACACCGCCTTTCCAGCCGAAAAAGTTGTTGCGCAAGGGGTTCTGGCGCGGGTTGGGGATGCGCTGACGCAATGCCGTGCTGGTCGGTTGTCGCCGGAAGCATATTGCCGCGCGATTGAGGAGATGATCCGCACGGTGTGCCACTTGCCCGAGCACGCGCCGCGATCGGACCACGAAGCGCTTCTGTCTGCGATAGAGACATGGCTGGAAAGCGCTTTCAGCCCTTCCGTTGGTGCGCTTTACGACAGCGTTGAGCTTGGGCAGCGGCAAGTGCAGCGCCTGTGCCGACGCTATTACGGGGTCCCGCCTGCGCAATTGGTAAAACGCTACCGCGCCATCCGGGCGGCGATGATGTTGGCCCACGAAGATCTTTCGGCGGAATTGCGCGACGAGGTTCTCTCCGCCTATTTCGACCAGGCGCATCTTATTCATGATGTGCGCCGCTACACCGGGCGAACGCCAAAAAGCCTGTCGAAAGGCCCCCTTGCGCAGGATCTGCTCGATCCCGACGGACATGGGCGATCAGCCAGGAAATTGCGCGAAGAATGAAGGCGCAGCGCCACGCGGATTGATCGAACGCAGTTTCTGCGCCGCCCGCACACGGTCAGTGCCCTTGAATTCGGACCAATCTGCGCGTATTTGAAATCCGACTCATTTAGTCCGATTTAAGAACAGTTCGCAAGAAGAGTATTTCTGGCCCATGCGCCTTTCCAATCTCGCCGATTACGCCGTGATCACAATGAGCCAGGCCGCAACGCATTGCGGTGATGGCCGGGTGAGCGCGGCTGAGCTTGCGAGCGAGACGGGCTTGCCGGTGCCCACCGTACAGCGGCTTGTCTCCAAACTGACTGCGGCGGGGCTTTTGCGCTCGGTGCGCGGGGCCAGAGGCGGCCTGCAATTGGGTCGTCCGGCGGCGGCCATCACGGTGGCGGACATCGTCGAGGCGGTTGAAGGCCCGATCGCGCTCACTGCCTGTGTAGACGATGGCCATTGCGATTTCGAAGTTGGGTGCCGCATGAAGTCCCACTGGCCAATCATCAATTCCGCGCTGCGCGGGGCCTTGGCGGGGATTACGCTTGATCACCTGCGCACGCCGCCCGCCAGCCGACTCCAAACCCCTCTTAAAGAAGAAGTGGCATGACCGACAATCTCGATCTGACTCCGACAGACGCCGACAATTCCGTAATCGACGCGCCCGAAACGGATGCGCCCGAAACGGACCGCGAGGCGCGCGAAGCAGCTGCCAGCGCGGCCGAATATGAGCATGGCTGGTCCTCCGATATTGAGACCGAGTTTGCGGAGAAGGGCCTCACCGAAGACACGGTGCGCTTCATCAGCGGCAAGAAAGGCGAACCGGAATGGATGCTCGACTGGCGGTTGAAGGCGTTCCGCCTGTGGCAGGAGATGGAAGAGCCCGACTGGGCCAAGGTCGGCTATCCGGCAATCGATTATCAGGATGCCTATTATTACGCCGCCCCTACCAAGAAGGTGGAGCTGGACTCGCTCGATGACCTCGATCCCGAGATCAAGCGTGTCTATGACAAGTTGGGTATTCCACTGGGCGAACAGGAAGTGCTCGCCGGGGTGAAGGGAGCCAAAAAGGTTGCGGTGGACGCGGTGTTCGACAGCGTCTCCGTCGCAACCAGCTTTCGCGAGGAATTGCTGCGCGCGGGCGTCATCTTCCTGTCGATCTCCGAAGCGATCAAGGAATATCCCGAGCTCGTCAAAAAGTGGCTGGGCCGCGTCGTGCCCGTGCGCGACAATTATTTCGCCGCATTGAATTGCGCGGTCTTTTCCGATGGCACCTTTGTCTACGTGCCCGAAGGTGTGCGCTGCCCGATGGAGCTTTCCACCTATTTCCGCATCAACGCCGAGAATACCGGCCAGTTCGAGCGCACGCTGATCATCGCCGAAAAGGGCTCATACGTCAGCTACCTCGAAGGCTGCACCGCACCGATGCGCGATGAAAACCAGCTGCACGCCGCCGTGGTCGAGCTGGTCGCGATGGAAGACGCCGAGATCAAATATTCGACCGTCCAGAACTGGTATCCGGGCAATTCCGAGGGCGTGGGCGGGATCTACAATTTCGTCACCAAGCGCGGGCTGTGCCAGGGCGATCGCTCCAAGATCAGCTGGACGCAGGTCGAAACCGGCAGCGCCGTGACCTGGAAATACCCAAGCTGCGTGCTCAATGGCGAAGACAGCGTGGGCGAGTTCTACTCGGTCGCCGTCACCAACAATTTCCAGCAAGCCGACACCGGCACCAAGATGATCCACAATGGCAAGGGCTCGCGCTCAACGATCATCTCCAAGGGCATTTCGGCGGGCAAGTCCTCGAACACCTATCGCGGCCTTGTGCGCGTGGGGCCAAAGGCTGAGGGTGTGCGCAACTTCACGCAGTGCGACAGCCTGCTGCTCGGCGATGAATGCGGCGCGCACACCGTACCTTATATAGAGGTCAAAAACCCCGGCGCGCAGATCGAGCACGAAGCGACCACCTCCAAGATCAGCGACGAACAGATGTTCTACGCCCAGCAACGCGGCCTAGACGAAGAGGAGGCGGTGGCGCTGATCGTCAACGGCTTTGCCAAGGATGTGCTCAAAGAGCTGCCGATGGAGTTTGCGGTCGAAGCGCAGAAGCTGCTGGCGATTTCTCTGGAAGGTTCGGTTGGATGATCGCCACCCGCATCACCCGTCATGCTGAACTCGTTTCAGCATCCATGCTTCCTCATGCGCCTACAGTGCTGGCGGAGAAATGGACCCTGAAACAAGTTCAGGGTGACGAAGAGATCATTTCGCTTGTGGGGAGTGTGGGGTGATGGCCAACTTGGTAATCCTTCTCGCGATCCCGGCCATAGTGATGCTGATCATTTGGCTCGCAGGCCGTCATCGAAACAGTCCGCGCCAATGGGGTGATCCTCAAGGGCAAACGAGCGTTTTTACCGGTGCAGAGACCGATGCTCCGCGGAGCATTCCGACAGAACCGCCTAAGGGGCCGAGTGTGAATGGCGCCGAGGTTGATGACCTATCGCATGAGCTTAAAGCGCAATGACCACCTCCAATTTCCAAGTCGGCGACGTTGTGCGCCTCAAGTCAGGCGGTCCGCTGATGACCGTTCAGCAGGCGACCTATGCCGACAACATCGTGTGCACGTGGTTCGGCGAGAACAACAAGCGCATGACCGAGGGTTTCCACCCCCGCACTCTGCAAAATGTCGGTCCGGAGGGCGCCAATGACTAGGCGCGCCGCCCTTCTTTTTGCTGCGGCTGCCGTTCGGCGCTCTTGGCATCGCCTTCGAACACGCAGGCCGCGTAACGATAAAGGATCGGACTGGTCGAGGCGTACGCCACGAAATCGCGCGCCGGAGAGGGCGAAGCGCCCGCAAGCGTCGAGCCGGCAGCCGCAGCAAAAAGAAGGGCGGCGCGCCTAGT
>JBCBKF010000143.1:0-6485 GCA_038522255.1 Pseudomonadota bacterium | reverse complement strand
AAGCACCGCGCGCTTGGCAAGAGGGGTAGGGCAATCGCGGCGCTCTTTCCCCGATCTCTCCGCGTACCTTATAGGCAACAGGGCGTGAGGCGTGTAACCATGCGCGCATCGCTCCGAATAAGCGGGATAGGAGGAACGATGACCATGTCGAGCGCTACCACCGCGCCGGGACAAACTGTGCCCGCGCCAATCGCAACTGAACGTTTGCAGGAAGAGCGCTATTCGCCCTTTGTGCGCGTGACGTTGCGGCGCTGGGCGAAATGGTACCTCGACGGGACTGAGACCTTCTGGCCGTTCACCGATGTCCTCATCCGCTTTTTTGTCGGCATGTGGTTCCTGCGTTCGGGGCTGGTGAAAATCGCAGACTGGGACACAGCGCTCTATCTTGCCGCCAACGAATACCCGGTTAGCTGGATGACACCTGCCAATGCGGCGGTCACCGGGGTGGCGATCGAACTGATCGGGCCCGTCTTTTTGATAGCCGGCTTTCTGACGCGCCCTGCGGCGCTGGCAATGGCGGCGCTGACGATTGTGTCGCAGGCGGTCTATGTGCCTACCACCACCAATCTGATCGTGATCGCGATGTTGATCTGGTACATTTTTGCAGGACCCGCCGCCCTCTCGATCGACCGCACGATTTCAGGCGGGCTCAAGGCCAGCGCTCTCCCATTTGCCACCATCGCCATCCGCGCCTCGGAATGGTCGCGCGACAACCTTGCTCCGATTGTCATGGCGCTGATCCGATTGTGGTTGGGTGTAACGCTGCTTGTCCATGCCGGCGTGATCGAGCCTCCTGTTGCGGTGCAGACCTGGCTGCCGACGATGATATTCCACGGCTTTCCGCCCTGGCTTTCAATTATCAGCGCGGCGTTCTTTTTTACCGGCTTTGGCGCAGTGATCGTCTCTTACGCGCTGTTCTTTCTGATCGCGGCTCTGATGATCGCGGATGCACATCCCAATGTGACGTTCTTCCCATTCCTGTTTCTTGCCATGTACGAAGCGCGCGGCGCGGGCGTTTTCTCGGTTGATCGGGCGATCCTTGCCTGGATGGAAAAGAACATCCTGTTCGATCGCGACTACGCCGATATCCCCGATCGCTGGCCGCATGTCGTCGTGGCTGGGGCGGGCTTCGGTGGATTGGCGGCTGTGGCGCGGCTCAAACGCTTGCCGGTGCGCATCACGCTGATCGATAAGCGCAATTATCACTTGTTTCAGCCGCTGCTTTACCAAATCGCAACCGCCACGCTGAACCCGGCTGATATCGCGACGCCGATCCGCTCGCTGTTCCGGGCCGATGGCAATGTCCGCGTGCTCAAGGGGGAGGTTACCGGGATTGATAGTGCAGCGAAAACGCTCACGCTAGCGAACGGGCAGGACATCGCGTTTGACAAGCTCGTGCTCGCCACCGGCGCGACCCACAGCTATTTCGGAAAAGATGCATGGGGTCCCTTTGCGCCGGGCCTCAAGACGATTGAGGATGGCGTCGCGGTGCGCGGCGCGATCCTTAACGCGTTCGAGCAGGCAGAGGCGAGCGATGATCCCGAGCGCATTCGCCGCCTGCTCACATTCGTGATCGTGGGTGCGGGTCCGACCGGGGTTGAACTGGCAGGGGCGATCGCAGAGCTGGCGACCCTGAGCGTAGAGCGCGAATTTCGCACCGTGGACCCGGCAAACGCGCGGGTGATCCTGGTCCAGTCAGGTCCGCGCATCCTGCCCGCTTTCCCCGAAGAGTTGTCGGAAAAGGCGCGCGCTTCGCTCGAAAATCTGGGCGTTGAAATCCGCACCGGTTCGCGCGTTACCCAGATTGCTGAGACCCAGGTGTGCATCGGCACAGACGATTTTATCGACACCGAAACCGTGTTGTGGGCAGCGGGCGTTGCGGCATCGCCAGCGGCGAAGTGGTTGGGCGCCAAGGCTGACCGATCCGGCCGCGTGGAGGTCAATCGTGTGATGCGCGTTATCGGACCGGATGGCCAAGGCATTGATCACATCTTTGCGATCGGAGACACTGCGGGAAGTGATGCCTGGGATGGCAAACCAGTGCCCGGTCTTGCCCCGGCGGCCAAGCAGGCCGGGGCCTATGTCAGCGGCGTGATCGAAGCCGAGCTGCTCGGCAAACCATGCCCTGGCCCGTTCCGGTACAAACATCAAGGGAGCCTTGCGACCATAGGCCGCAAATCGGCGGTGGCGGATTTCGGGGCCTTCAAACTGTCTGGTGCGCCGGCCTGGTGGCTGTGGGGCCTTGTACATATTGGCTTTCTCACCGGTGCACGCAACCGCGTGACGGTGGCGATCAATTGGGGCTGGAACTTTTTTGCGCGCCATTCTGGCATCCGCCTTATCACCGAGCGGGGATAGGCCTTTACAAAAGCCCCCGCGCGCGCAGGCTCACATGGCCCTCGCGCCCGACAATAACGTGATCGTGGACCGTCACGCCCAGATGTTCGCCCGCTTCGGCGATCTTGTGTGTGATCTGGATATCGGCGCGGCTGGGTTCGGGATTGCCGCTTGGGTGATTGTGGACAAGGATCAGCGCCGAGGCGCCCACATCCATCGCCCGTCCGATCACTTCGCGCGGATGAATGGCGGCCTCGTCGATAGAGCCTTCGGTATGGTGGTGATCATCGATCAGACGGTTCTTCGCATCGAGATAAAGCACCCGCACCCGCTCTTTGGTGAGGTGCGCCATGTCAATCGAGAGGTAATCGAGTAGCGCCTGCCAGCTTGAGAGCACGGGTCTGTTGGTGAGCTCGCTGCGCGCCATGCGCCGCGCGGCGATGGCAACGCTTTTCAGAGCCGCGGCGCTCGTCTCGCCCACGCCCTTGACCCTTTGCAAAGCGGCGGGATCGGCGTTGAGCACGCCCGCGAGCGATCCGAACCGTGCGATAAGCGCCTTGGCCACCGGTTTGGTATCGCCCTGACGCATGCCGGCGAACAGCAGATATTCGAGCACTTCGTAATCCGCCAAGGCCTCTGCGCCGCCTTTGAGCAGCCTTTCGCGCAGCCGCGAGCGGTGGCCCTTGCCCGCAATTTTTCCCGCATCGGTATCAGGAGCGCGCGCGCGCTTTGGCGCAGGCGGCGGATCGTCGCCAAAATCAAAGCTGTCCCCTGCGTTGGCCACCGGGCCTCCCATCGAATGGCTGGGCGTTTTCGCCCTATGCTTCATTGCCTTTGCGATACGATGCGCGCAAGTGTGCCCTCGTCATGGGGTCAGCCGAGGCAGATTTTCTGGAACACACCAGCGGTGGCAGCAGCGTCAAACGGTGGTTGCCGCGCGTGGGCCTCGCCATGGCCGCGCTCGCGCTGGCGGGCCTCGCATATCTGTGGTTTTCGCGTGAGCGCTTCGCGGGCGATGTTATCGATGATTACCTTGCCCGCAGCGGGCTGGAGGCGAGCTATGATATCGTTCAGATCGGCCCGAGGCGCCAGGTCATCGAAAATGTCGTAATCGGTGATCCAGCAGCGCCGGACTTGACAATTGATCGGGTTGCCGTGGATCTCGCCTATGGATTTGGCACTCCGCAAATCGGAGCAGTGCGGTTGGAAGGGCCTCGGCTGTTTGCAACCTATCGCGGTGGAGCGCTTAGCTTCGGCGTGCTTGACCCATTGATCTTCAGTGAAAGTGAGCCAGCGAGCAGCCTGCCCGGCTTTGACTTGACAATTGTGGATGGCGGAGCGCGGCTTACCTCCGATTTTGGCGATGTCGGTGCAGTGTTCGAAGGAAGCGGGCCGCTCGATGATGGGTTTACAGGAACGATCGCGGGGATTGCTCCTGACCTGGCGCTCGCCGGGTGCGAGATACGACGTCTCACCGCTTATGGCTCGATCACTGTGGATGCAGGCGCGCCGCGTTTCGAGGGGCCTGTTCGGATCAGACGCAGTGAATGCCCCGGGGCCGGGTTGGAGCGCGCGGATATCGCCGCCACCCTCTCGCTCACTACAGGGTTTGACAGCGTGGAGGGCGAGCTTGATCTGGTGGCCGATGATCTGAGGCTCGGCGATGCGAGCGGCGAGCAGCTGCGAGGGCGCGCCACCTTTTCTGCTGCGGCGGATAGGTTGGTACTTGATCACGACGTGGAGCTGAGCGCGCTCACCACGCCTTACGCTAGCTTGAGCAATGTAAAAGCTGATGGCGCTGTGCGCAGCGCGCGCGGCTATTCGCAGAGCTCTTGGAACGCAGGGGTCGAAGCCGATGGCCTGAGCCTCGCGAGGGGTATGACACAGACGCTTGCGCAGGCACGGAAAGCTTCGGCGGATACTCTGGTTGGGCCTTTGCTGGGCAAGCTGGAACGCGGGCTCGAACGGGCTGCGCGCTCGGGGCACTTGCGCGCGGACGTCACCTGGCGCGCGGAAGAGGAGGCCCAGAGCCTGGTCATCCCCCAAGCCCTGGTGCGAAACGCGGCGGGCGAAACCGTGCTGGCCCTCTCCCGTGTAAGCTGGCGCGGCGATGAAACCGGCAAAACCCAGCGCCTGTCAGGCAATTTCATCACCGGCGGGCCCGATCTCCCGCAGATCAACGGGCGGATCGATCAGGGCGCCGATGAGCGGCTGGCCGCGCGGCTGACGATGGACGAATTTGCCGAGGGGACGAACCGGGTCGCGGTGCCCTCCCTGCTGGTCCGCCAGACGGCGCAAGACACATTCGCCCTTTCCGGCAGCCTGCGTGCAAGCGGCGCACTGCCCGGCGGGTTTGTTGATGCGCTGCAGGTCCCGATTGCCGGCTCGTTCAATACGAGAAGGGGGCTTCGCCTCGGCACGGCGTGCTCAAAAATCGATTTTGCCGCGCTTACCTATTTACCGCTCACACTTGGCCGGCAAAGCTTGCGTGTGTGCCCGGCGACCGGGCGCGCAATATTGGCCTACCAAGACGCCTTGAGCCTTGGCGTTACCATGCAAGACCTCGCTGTGCACGGCGAGCTCTCCAGCAGTCCCCTCTTTGTCGGCGCAGCGCGCGCAGAGCTGTCCTATCCGGGCGGGTTTGAGCTCGAGGATGTCGCGGCGCAAATCGGCGCGCAAGGAAACGCTCTCTTGCTTACCAGTGCGGCGCTTTCGGGTCGCATTGCCGATGAATTGGGCGGCGAGTTCGAAAGGGGGACGGCGAAGCTTGACGCGGTGCCGCTCGATCTTGGAGGCTTGGTGGGTAATTGGACATACACCGATGGCGTCTTGCGTGTCTCGAACGCGCGCTTCACGCTAACCGAGAGTGTCGAGGGCCAGGCGCGGTTCGAAGCGGTGGAAAGCGCGGACGCAACGCTCACGCTGGAAGGAAATGGCGTATCTGCGATGGCCTCTTTGCGTCACCCGCGCTCGGGCACGGTGCTGGCTGATGTTGCAGTCTCGCACGACCTTTCAAGTGCAGAGGGCACGGCCTTGTTTGACGTCGATGCGCTGCAATTCGGGGCCAATCTTTCGCCAGAGGACCTGACCTATCTGGCCAAGGGTGTGATCGCTTACACCGAAGGCTCCGTGAGCGGCGGTGGGCGGATCGACTGGACAGGCGACGAGATCACCAGTTCGGGCGCATTTCGCACGCAGGACCTTGATCTTGCCGCGGCCTTTGGCCCGGTTCAGGGCCTTGCGGGAGAGGTGCGCTTTTCCGATCTTTTGAACCTCACGACAGAACCGTCTCAAAGGATCACTATCCGATCCATCAATCCGGGCATTGAAGCGCTGGCGGGAAAAGTGCTCTTTTCGATGACCAATGGCGAGATCATCGATATCGAAGACGCGCGGTGGCCTTTCATGGGCGGGACGCTGGTGATGGAGCCGACCCGTCTGCGCTATGGGACAGACGAGGAGCAACGCTACGCCTTTACAGTGACAGCGCTCGATGCGGCCAAGTTCGTGACGCAAATGGAGCTAACCAATCTCAGCGCTACGGGGACATTTGACGGCAGTGTACCGATCATCTTTGATGCAAACGGAAATGGCCGCATCGAAGGCGGGGCGCTCATGAGCCGGTCGCCCGGTGGCAATGTCTCGTATATTGGCGAACTGACCTATGAAGATATGGGCGCGATCAGCAACTACGCCTTCCAGTCGCTGCGCAGCCTTGACTATCGCCATATGGATGTGGATCTCGATGGCGATCTCGCCGGTGAGATCATCACCCGGTTCCGCATTGACGGCGTGCGCCAGGGTGAAGACGCCAGCCAGAACTTCATCACCCGGCGGCTGGCGCGCCTTCCTATCCGGTTCAATGTCAATGTGCGCTCGGAAAATTTCTATGAGCTGGCGACCATGGTGCGCACTTTCTGGGATCCTGAGGCCATACCCGATCCGGTCGCCAGAGGCGTCCTGAAGCTGGATGGCGCGCGCTCTGCCCCTTCGGACGCGCAGGGTCCTCCTGAAAACCCATCGCCACAAGATCCTTACACACCCAGCGCGCCAAGCGAGGCGATCCGGCCCGATGAACCCGGCGTTCAACCGCCAGAAAGCGAGACTATGCCATGACCTGTATGAAGTTGACCGGGCCGCGTGTGCCC
>JBCBKF010000142.1:0-6527 GCA_038522255.1 Pseudomonadota bacterium | reverse complement strand
CGCGGCTGGAGGCGCTCGAAGGCTCCCTGACCCACGATCTCTCCGCCCAGTTTACCGATGCCGAACGCAGCACTGTCCAGCCCACCGGCTTTCCCAGCGCAACCCAAAGTGACCGGTTCAAGGTTTCCTCTGTCACCGCCTACGACTTTGGCAGAAGCGATCATTTGCTCACATTCGCCGCGGATTTCGAGCTCGAAGGCTTCAACAATGTCCTGACCTTTGATGATCGCAACGAAGTCGAAAATGTCGGCTTTGTCGGGCAATACCGGTACAACGGTGGCCGGTTCGATTTCTCAGCATCCCTGCGCCACGATGTGAACGATCTTTTTCGGGACGCGACGACGTTTCGCGTGGGTGCGGGCCTTTACGTCGCCGACACCACCCGCCTGCGCGCCGCTGTTGGAACCGGGGTCAAGAACCCCACGCTCACCGAGCTATTCGGCTTTTTCGATGGCCAGTTCATCGGTAATCCCGAACTTGAACCCGAGGAATCGACCAGTTGGGAGATCGGCATCGACCAAACCCTTCTCGGCGACCGGGTGACACTTTCAGCAACCTTTTTCAGCGCCGAGCTTGAAAGCGAGATCTTCACCACCTTCCCCCCGCCCACCTTTATCGCAACGCCGGGTAACCGCATGACGGACAGCGAGCAGCAAGGCGTGGAACTGGAAATCTTCGCTGATCTGGGCAGCGGTTTCAGCTTCAACGGTGCATACAGCTTCCTCGATGCCGAGGAAGACGGTGTAGAGGAGGTGCGCCGCCCGGATCATTTGGCGAGCGCGGTGCTCAACTGGCGGGCACCGCGCGACGCGGCATCGGTCAACCTTGCAGTGCGCTATAATGGCGACGCTCTCGACAGTGATTTCACCACCGGCGCTTTCCCGGCGCCGACCGCCACCTTGGAAGCCTACACGCTTGTAAACCTCAATGCGCGGGTGAAGCTGGCCGACGGACTGAACCTGTTTGGCCGGATCGAAAACCTGCTTGACGAGAGTTACGAGCCAGTCTTCACCTTTGTCGCGCCCGGCATTCAGGTGCTCGGCGGGTTCGAGGCGACGTTCTAACAACACTCGCAATCTGACGGGGAAATGCATAGGGGAGCGTCATGCATTTCCTCGATCAGGCAAAAATCTACTTGAAGTCGGGCGCAGGCGGGCCGGGTGCGGTCTCGTTCCGGCGCGAGAAATATGTCGAATATGGCGGCCCCGATGGCGGCAATGGCGGCAAGGGCGGCGATATCACTTTCGAGGCTGTACAGGGCCTCAACACGCTGATCGACTTTCGCTACGCTCAGCATTTCAAGGCCAAGCGCGGCAATCACGGGCAGGGCAAGGACCGCACGGGTGCGGGCGCGGATGACCTGGTGATCGAAGTGCCGGTGGGAACGCAGGTCCTGTCTGAAGACAAGGAAGACGTGCTCGCCGATTTTACCGAGGTGGGCCAGCGCGTGGTCTTCTTGCAAGGCGGTCAGGGCGGGCGCGGCAATGCCTCTTACAAGACCGCCACCAATCGCGCACCGCGCCAGCATCAGCCGGGTGAGCCGGGGGAAGAAATGTGGGTGTGGCTGCGGCTCAAACTGCTGGCGGATGTGGGGCTCGTGGGGCTTCCCAATGCGGGCAAGTCGACCTTTATCAACGCCGTCTCCAATGCTCAGGCCAAGGTTGGCCATTACGCCTTCACAACGCTCATCCCCAAGCTGGGCGTGGTACGCCACAAGGGCCGCGAATTTGTCCTGGCAGACATTCCCGGCCTGATCGAGGGCGCCGCCGATGGCGCTGGGATTGGTGACCGGTTCCTTGGCCATATCGAGCGGTGCCGGGTGCTCATCCAACTCATCGATATTGCGGGCGAGGACCCTGCTGATGCGATGCGCGTGGTTGAAGAGGAGCTTGTTGCTTACGGTGCGGGTCTCGAAGACAAACCGCGCCTTGTCGCGCTCAACAAGCTGGACCTGGCCGATAGCGAACTGGGCAAGGCCTTTGCCGATGAGCTGATTGCAGCAGGTGCAGCGCAGGTCTTCACCGTCTCAGGCGCTAGCGGCGAGGGGGTCGATGCGCTGCTCGATGCGGTGCTATCCTACCTGCCCGATCGCACTGCGACCGAGACCAAGACCGTTGAGGTCGAGGATGAGCAGGAAGAGGGCTCAGGCGAATGGTCGCCGATCTAGCTTCGCTGCTGAATGCCACGCATACCAAGCGGCTGGTGGTCAAGATCGGTTCGGCGCTGCTGGTTGAGGATGGCGCACCGCGCGCCGCATGGCTGGCCTCGCTGATCGCTGACATTGTCGAGGCGCGCAGGCGTGGCAGCGAGATCATTATCGTAAGCTCGGGCGCGATTGCTCTGGGTGCAGCGCTGCTGGGCCTCAAGCGCGGCGGTCGGGCGAGCCTTGCAGACGCGCAGGCGGCGGCCTCGGTCGGGCAGGTGGCACTGGCGCAATTGTGGGCGGAGGCTCTGGCGCGTCACGATCTGACCGCCGCGCAGATGCTGGTGACGTTGGGCGATCTGGAGGACCGGCGGCGCTACTTAAACGCGAGCGCCACGCTCGACCGGCTGATCGCGACGGGCGCAGTGCCCGTTGTGAACGAGAATGACAGCGTGGCGACCGAGGAAATCCGCTTTGGCGACAATGACCGGCTGGCAGCGCGCGTTGCCCAGGCGGCAAATGCGAGCGGGGTGCTGCTGTTGTCCGATGTGGCCGGGTTGTATGACCGTGATCCGTCCGATCCCGATGCTATGCTGATAGAGCGGGTTGAAGGCGTCACGCCCGAAGTGATCGCGATGGCTGGCTCGGACTCAGGCTCGGGTCTGGGTTCAGGCGGGATGCGCGCCAAGTTGCAGGCGGCGCGGATTGCTGAGCGCGCCGGGCTCACGCTCGGCATCATTGACGGGCGCTGCGATCACCCGCTCACGGCCTTGCGCCAGACGGGCAAGGGCACCGTCTTCGTGCCTTTACGCCGTGACACCGCGCGCAAGGCGTGGATTGGCGGGCGGCTTGCGATTGAAGGCGTGCTGAGCGTGGATGCGGGATGTGCGCGCGCGATCGCAGCGGGCGGGGCGAGCTTGCTGGCGGCCGGCCTCACCGAGGTGACCGGCGATTTCCAGCGCGGCGCTCTGGTGGGCCTCCATGGACCCAAAGGCGAGCGTCTGGGCCAGGGCCTGGTCGAATACGCTGCCTCCGAATGCCGCGCGATCCTTGGCAAACGCGAGAGTGAGCAGGAGGCTGAGCTCGGCTATGCACCGCGCGCCGCTGTCGTCCACCGCGATCACATGGTGCAGGGGTGAGCGCTTCATGGTGAAGGCGCTTGCGATAACCGGTGCGACTGGTTTTGTGGGCTCCACCACGCTCGACGCGGCGTTGGAGCAGGGCTTTGCCGTGCGCGCGCTGACCCGACGCGCTCAAAAGCCGCGCGAGGGCGTGGTGTGGGTCGAGGGCACGCTTAACGCGCCAACCGCGCTTGAGGAATTGATCGCTGGCTCGGATGCGGTGCTGCACATTGCCGGCCTCACCAACACGCCGGATCCGGCCGAGTTCGAGACCGCCAATGTCACCGGCACCGCCAATATGATCGCGGCGGCCAGGGCGGCGAAGGTAAAGCGTTTTGTCTTCGTCTCCTCGCTGTCCGCGCGTGAGCCGGGCCTTTCGCAATACGGTGCCTCCAAGGCAGCGGCGGAGCAATTGGTGGCGGCGAGCGGGCTCGACTGGACCATAGTGCGCCCCCCGGCGGTCTATGGCCCGCGCGATGTCGATATGTTTGAGCTGTTCCGCTCGGCCAAAATGGGGATCGTGCCGCTGCCGCCGGGTGGGGGAACCTCTCTGATCCACGCGAGTGATCTGGCACATCTGCTGCTGGCATTGGCGCAGCGCACCAACCTGAAGGCCACGTACGAACCCGACGATGGCCGCGAAGGCGGATGGAGCCACACGGAGATGGCGCAGGCGATTGGGCGCGCTGTCGGGCGAGGTCGCGTCTTCGCTCCCAACCTGCCCGCTGGTATCCTGAGCCTCGCCGCCAGCGCCGACCGACTTCTGCGCGGCGACCGGGCCAAGCTCACCGCCGACCGGGTAGGCTATATGTGCCACCCCAACTGGATCGCGCGGTTTGACCGGGCGGTGCCGAGGGAAATCTGGACACCCAAGATCGACAGCGAAGTAGGGCTCAAGGCAACAGCGCAGTGGTACAAGGCTGAGGGCTGGCTGTAGTTACGTCGCCTCAGGCTTTGTGCATCCGCTGCCATAGGCGACCTTGTAGGGTTGGCCCCAGCACGCCTCAAACGACTTGAGCACGTTCATGTTCGGCGGCCAGCTCATTGTTACCACTGTGCCGTCGGCCCGGGTAAAGGAGTTGTTTTCCGGCTCCGGGATCGTGGCGAGCCCATTGATTGCCTGGGTCAGTCCTTCGCGATAGCCACGCAGGAAGGCGATCGTACCGCTAACGTAGTAGTTCCAGCCAAAGTCGGTGTCCTCCTCGGGCGCGGTGTAGGTGCGCTCGAACAGTGCAATCGCATCCTCAGTCTGCCCGGCGTAGGCCCGCATCTGCCCTTCATGCCAATACAGGATCGATGCGTGGTCGCGTTTTTCATGGCGCCAGGCGCGGATCAGTTCCGCCGCTTCGGCATGACACCCCTCTTTTGAAAGCCCGCGCCATCCGCTGCTTGGTATGTCCTGATCAAACGCATTTCGATCCAGCGCCAGCATCGCTTCCAGATCGTAGGAGCAATCGGGTTCGGGAACCGGCTCCGCTGCCTGAGCGGTGGCTAGAAGAAGGGCTTCAATCATGCGGCAAGACTACCTTCGCCGCGTCCAATCGCAAGCACCTTACAAAAACGGCTCTTCACCCGGCTTGTGGATGCCGCATTCGGTCTTGTCCCAGCCGCTCCACCGGCCTGATCGGGCGTCTTCGCCTTCGGCGACCTTGTTGGTGCACGGGGCGCAGCCGATTGAGGGGTAGCCCACAGCAACCAGCGGGTGGCGCGGCAGATCATGCTCTTCGAAATAGGCCTGAATGTCCTCGGCGGTCCAGTCGATCAACGGGTTGATCTTGAGCCGGCCTTGCGCATCCGAAGTGTCGATTTCGAAACGGGGAAGGTTGGCCCGCGTCTTCGACTGAAAGGCTTTGCGGCCCGTGAAGCTCGCATCGTAGTCAGCCAGAGCTTTGGCGAGCGGCTTCACCTTGCGGATCTCGCAGCAGCCATCGGGATCGTAGGACCAGCGCAGGCCGCTTTCATCCTTGGAGGCAAGGTCGGCTTCATCGGGTGTCAGGATCACCAGATTGGTCAGGCCGATCGCAGCAACCAGTTCGTCGCGATAGTTCAGCGTCTCTTCGAAATGCTTGCCCGTGTCGAGGAACAGGACGGGGATATCGGGATCAATTTGCGCCAAAAGGTGCAGCAGAACCGCGCTTTCGGCACCGAAGCTGGAGACGGTGGTGACATCGCCCGCCAGGCTGCCCTTGATCACCGCTTCGAGCATTTCGGTGGTCGAGGACCCGCGAAACATGCGATTGAGGCGCACTGCATCGTGCTCGGTAAAGCGCGGGGCGACGTCCAGCCGGTCGATGGTGCGGTCGGCGATTTCGCTGTTTTGGGCGTGGCCGATAGGTCTATTCATGACGCAATTCCACGATTGTGCGCCGCTGGCCGCCTCTCGTATCGGTCGCGTGCTGGTAGACATTTTCCCAGGTGGCGAAAGCGCGCTTTGCGTCGTCTTCGTCGAGCGGGGTGTTGGGAGCAAAGGCGTCAAAACCGGAGCGGCGCATGTGGCTTAGCTGATCGATCAGCACATCGCCCACCGCGCGCAGCTCGCCGGTATAGCCCGCCTCGCGCAGGATACGCGCCGCGGAGTAGCCCCGGCCATCGGTATAGGCGGGGAAATTGACTTCGACGAGGGCCAGCCGGTCAAGGAAGGGGAGGAGAACGCGCGCGTCATCGCTCGGTTCGATCCGAACCGCGGTTGCGTTGGTCTGATCGCAGCAGGCATCGACAGTGACCGTGGCGTGATCGGCCATCTCGTCATCGCGGAAGCGGAACTGGACGTCGTCCGGGCTAGTCCCGAGATCTGTCTTATCCATCCCGGCCTCCTCTTGCGGCCAAGCCGCAGGCAGTATGTTGGTAGGAATGAACCGCTTCTGCCGAACACGCGGCGGTCCTGAGGCCGTCTCTAACCATACAATGCCTCCTTGAACGGCTCCATGCCGATCCGGCGGTAGGTATCGAGGAAACGCTCCTCGCCTTCTTTGCGCGCGAGGTACACGTCGGTGACTGTCTCAACCGCTTCGATCACGCCGTCCTCGGTAAAGCCGGGGCCGGTGATCTTGGCGAGGGAGACGTCTTCCGCCTCCGATCCGCCGAGCGAGAGCTGGTAGTTCTCAACGCCCTTCTTATCGACGCCAAGGATGCCGATATGGCCTGCATGGTGGTGCCCGCAGGCATTGATGCAGCCGGAGATTTTGAGCTTCAATTCGCCCAGCTTCTCGGTCTTGCCCGATGCGTCGAAACGCTCCGAAATGCGCTGCGCGAGCGGGATCGAA
>JBCBKF010000141.1:0-6579 GCA_038522255.1 Pseudomonadota bacterium | reverse complement strand
CGGGCGCGGTGCCTGGCTGCCTTTCAAGCAGCTTGTCGGTGCGGCTGCCCTGCAGGCCGATTTGCCCGAGCTGCCAGCGCTCGATAATTTATTTGCGCCCACTGGTGCGATCGCCGCAGGAAGTGGCGGGCAAACTGAAGGCGATCTTTCCCGATCTCGACGAAAGCGAAGTGGCGACCAAACTGGCTGCGGGCAAGAGTACAACTTTGCGCCGCCGAATCCTGCCCGAGGAAGCCAATGCAGTCTGGGCGCTGGGCGAACCGGCGCTGCAATCGCCCGAAATCGAAGTGCGCCATTATCCGCAAGGGCGGCTGGCCGCGCATGTGATTGGCCGCGTTGAAGATCATGGCGACACTCAGGTTGGCCTGTTCGGGATGGAGGCGTATCTGAATGAGCGCCTGCTCGATCCGGCGCTGCGCGGCACTGCGGTGCCCTTGTCGATTGATGTGCGCGTGCAGGGTGTGCTGGAAGACGAGATGGGGCGCGGCAGGAAGCTGGCCAACGCCGATGGCGCAGCGGGCGTGGTGCTGGATGTCGACACTGGCGAGGTGCTGGCGCTGGCATCCTTGCCCGATTTCGATCCGAACCGCGTCCCCGAAGACGAAAAGCTCAACCTCACCAACCGCGTCACCTGGAAAGTCGAAGAGCTTGGCTCGGTTTTCAAGCCGCTGACTATCGCTGCCGCAATTGACGCAGGCGTGGTTGACGATCTCTCGCGGCGCTGGGATGCAACCCCGGTTGAGGCAGGCGGCGGTGTCTTCACCGACTATGAAGACAAGGGCGATGCGCTCACGATCCCGCAGGCGCTGGCCTATTCCTCCAACACCGTCACAATGCGCGTTGCAGAGCAATTGGGCGGAGAGCGCCTGCAACGCGTCTGGCGCGAACTGGGATTGGCGCGCCCGGTCGATATCGAGATCGACGATAAGGGGCCAACGGTGTGGCCCGAGGATAAGAAATGGTCTCGAATGACGACCATGATCGCTGCCTATGGCCATGGCTTTGACGTAACCCCGCTGCATCTGGCCAACGCTTATGCCGCGATGGTGAATGGCGGCGTGCTACGCCCTGCAACACTGCTGAAGGTCGAACCGGGAGAGGCCGAGCCTGGCGTGCGGGTGTTCAAGGCGTCCACATCGCACAAGATGCGCCAGCTTCTGCGCCTGATCGCGAAATACGGCACCGGGCAATACGCCGATGCCAACGCGCGCGGTTTTCGCATTGGTGGAAAGACGGGATCGGCGGAAAAGCTGATCAACGGCGTCTATTCCACGACGCGCAATGTCAGCACCTTTGCTGCCGCCTTCCCGATGGATCGTCCGCGTTATGTCGTGGTGGTGGCGCTGGATGAGCCCGAGATCACCCACGCTGTCGCTGCGCGCACGGCGTTTTTCAACGCTGCGCCCATCGTCGGCAATCTGATCCGTCGCACCGGGCCGATGCTGGGAGTGCGGCCCGATCAGACACGCGATGTCGATGTGAGCGAGCTTGATCACTTGCTAAAGGGTAGCAAATGAAGCTTGCAGCGCTTGCAGAACGGATCGGTCTTGCGTTGACGGACGCCGGCGATACGCGTGTGACTGGCTTTGCGATTGATCACCGCAAGGTTGCGCCCGGAACGGTTTTCGGCGCGTTTCGGGGCCTTCGCTTTAACGCTGAGGACTTCATCCCGGCGGCTATCGAGGCAGGCGCGGTCGCTGTGGTTGCGCGTAGCGAAGCGCGGGTCGAGGGCGCAATGCACATCGCCAGCGAGGAACCGCGCCGCGCCTTTGCGCAATTGGCTGCGGGCTTCTTTACACCGGTTCCCGAAACGATCGTCGCCGTGACGGGCACCAATGGCAAGACCTCCACCGCGGAAATGACCCGCCAGATCTGGCGCATGAGCGGCGCGCGCGCGGCCAGCATCGGGACATTGGGGGTCACGACACCGGATGGTAGTATCTCGACTGGCCTCACGACACCCGACATCGTCACATTCCTCGCCAATATGAGCGGTCTGGCGCGCGAGGGCGTCACGCATGTCGCCTATGAGGCATCAAGCCACGGCTTATCGCAATTTCGCAATGAAGGCCTGCGCGTCGCCGCCGGGGCCTTCACCAATTTCAGCCGGGACCACCTCGACTATCACGGCACGATGGAGGCCTATTTCGAAGCCAAGATGCGGCTTTTCGATGAAGTGCTGGAGCCGGGCGCAGTGGCGGTGATCCATGCCGAGGCCGCGCCGTCCGAGTGGTCGTGTAAGGCCATCGCGCGGGCTGAGGCGCGCGGTCTGGACGTGCGCACAGTGGGCGAGGGCGGCGAGTTTCTGAAACTGGTGAGCCGCGAGGCCAGTCAGCTTGGCCAGACCCTGACAATTGCGCATGCTGGCGAGCGCCAGGCTGTGAAACTGCCGCTGATCGGGGCCTATCAGGCTGCGAACGCGCTGGTGGCGGCAGCCCTTGCCCTTTCGAGCGGCGCTTTGCCGAGCCAGGTTTTCGATGCGCTTTCGCGGCTGCAGCCGGTGCGCGGGCGCCTCGAGCGCGCCTGCCTCACGCCCGCCGGAGCGCCCGTTTATGTCGACTACGCACACACGCCCGACGCGCTCGACGCGGCGATGGCCGCGCTGCGCCCGCATGTCGATATCGCGCGCGGTGGCAAGCTCGTCATCGTATTCGGCGCAGGCGGAGACCGCGATGCAGGCAAGCGAGCGCCGATGGGGGCTGCGGCGGCGAAGGCGGCGGAAATCGTGATCGTGACGGACGATAATCCGCGCAGCGAGGATCCGGGCGTGATCCGCGCTCAGATTGCGCGCGGGGCGAGCGACGCGAATGCGGCTGCAACGATTCGTGAGGTCGCTGGGCGGCGCGATGCCATCGCCGCTGCGATCCAAGCAGCGGGCGCACATGATATTGTGCTGGTGGCCGGCAAGGGCCACGAACAGGGACAAGTATTAGGGTCAGGAGACACAATGAAGGTCTTGCCATTCGACGATGTGGAAGTTGCGCGCGAATGCGCCGCGGCGCTCGCACAAGGGGGACGTGCCTCATGAGCGCTGTGCTTGCCAACGCGCATCCGCTCCTGCGGGCCTGGCCCAAGGCCGCGCGCGACGCGTTGCCGCTGGCGCTGTGGGATGCAGCGGGCGTTGCAGCGGCGACGGGCGGCGTGCCAAGCGGCGATTTTCAGGCCTCGGGCGTGGAAATGGACAGCCGCGATGTGAAGCCGGGAGACCTTTTTGTCGCGCTCAAGGGTGAGGCGATGGACGGCCACCGTTTCCTCCCCATGGCATTTGAAAAAGGGGCGGTCGCAGCCATCACTGACCGCCCGGTCGACTATCCGCATGTTCTGGTCAAAGACACCACCCAAGCGCTCCACGCGCTGGCTCACGCCGCGC
Organism: Pseudomonadota bacterium; assembly: GCA_038522255.1. Lineage (GTDB taxonomy): Bacteria > Pseudomonadota > Alphaproteobacteria > Sphingomonadales > Sphingomonadaceae > Erythrobacter. The sequence goes on along the minus strand of JBCBKF010000141.1, from coordinate 3,209 downwards.
GTGATCGGGGCGAGGCGGTGCGCATTGGTGTGACAGGATCGGTCGGCAAGACAGGCGTCAAAGAGGCGATCTTCAACGCGCTTGACCGCGCGAGCCGCGGCGCGGCCCACCGCTCGGTGCGCAGTTACAACAACCATGTGGGCGTACCCCTGAGCCTTGCCCGCCTGCCCGCCCGAGCGCGCTTTGGCGTGTTCGAGATGGGCATGAACCATGCGGGCGAAATCGCGCCTCTGGCTGACCATGTGCGCCCGCAGGTCGCTGTCATCACCACCATCGCGCCCGCGCATATCGAGAACCTTGGCTCAATCGAGGCCATCGCCGATGAAAAGGCGCAGATCTTCACCGGCCTCACCCCTGGCGGCACCGCGATCATCCCCGCAGACCTGCCTGAGACCGAGCGTCTGATCGGCCATGCGCGCGCTCTAGGCGTCAACATCGTGACTTTTGGGCGCAGCGAGAGCGCCGACGCGAAGCTTCTCGATGCCATTCCTCAGTCGCATGGCGGCTCGCTGATCACCGCCGATCTTGGCGACCAGCGCCTGTGCTACACCATTGCCGAGCCGGGTGAGCATTGGGTGGCCAATTCGCTGTGCGTCATGGCGGCGGTGCGCGCGGCGGGTGGCGATCTGGCGAGCGCGGGTCTGGCTTTAGCCGAGATGGGCGGACTCAAGGGGCGCGGTGCGCGCCATGAGATCGCGGTTGCGGGCGGCAAGGCGCTCATCATCGATGAAAGCTACAACGCCAACCCCGCTTCCATGCGCGCCACCCTGCGCTCACTCGGACAGACACCGGCGCATCGCCGCATCGCGGTTCTGGGCGCAATGAAGGAATTGGGCGACTTTTCCGACAGCTTCCACGCGCAGCTATCCGAGCCGCTTATCGAGGCGCAGATCGACCATGTGATCCTGGTTGGCGATGAAATGCGCGCTCTGATGGCCGAATTGGGGAAAGCGCGTAAGGATTCGCTTGGCAAGCCACCCAGCTTCGCGCATTGCAAGGGGCCTGACGAGGCGATTGCGGCGCTCTCCGACTATTCCCTGACCCACAAAGATGCGGTTCTTGTAAAGGGCTCCAACTCGGTCGGCCTCGGCAAGCTGGTGACACACTTTACAAGCGCGCACCCCTAGCGCGCCAAGGGACCCGTTCATGCTCTATCTGCTCGCGGAATGGCTGGAATTTGAAGGCATCTTCAATCTGGTGCGCTACCAGACCTTCCGCGCGGGCGCGACGTTGCTGACTGCGCTCTTCATCGGCCTGCTGATCGGGCCCCGGTTCATCAACCTTTTGCGCGTGCGCCAGGGCAAGGGGCAGCCGATCCGCGAGGACGGCCCGCAGACCCACCTCGCCAAGCGCGGCACGCCGACCATGGGCGGGCTGATGATCCTGATTGCGCTTTGCCTGTCGCTGCTTGTGTGGATGGACCTCAAGAACCCGTTCGTCTGGGCGTGCCTGGCGGTCACGATCGGATTTGGTCTGATTGGTTTCCTCGATGATTACGATAAGGTCACCAAGAATTCGCACCATGGCGTATCGGGCCGCGTGCGCCTGTTGATGGAGTTTGCCGTGGCGGGCATCGCCAGCTTCATCATCGTCAGCCAGATCAACACCAATCTCTACATCCCGTTCTTCTCCGACGTCTCGATCCCGCTGAGCTACGGCTATTACGTGTTCGCCGCCTTTGTGATGGTAGGTGCAGGCAATGCGGTGAACCTGACGGATGGTCTGGATGGCCTGGCGATCATGCCGGTAATCATTGCGAGCGGCACCTTTGCGATCATAGCCTACCTGGTGGGGCGGCCGGACTTTTCCGAATATCTCGGCATCCCGCATGTGCCGGGCGCGGGCGAACTGGCGATCTTTTGCGCGGCGATCATGGGCGGCGGGCTCGCCTTCCTGTGGTTCAACGCGCCGCCGGCGGCGGTCTTCATGGGCGACACTGGCAGCCTTGCTCTGGGCGGAGCCTTGGGCGCGATCGCAGTCGCCTCTCACCACGAGGTTGTCCTTGCAATTGTCGGCGGGCTGTTCGTGGCCGAAGCATTGAGCGTCATCATCCAGGTCTTCTGGTTCAAGCGCACGGGCAAGCGCGTCTTCCGCATGGCCCCGATCCACCACCACTTTGAGCAACTTGGCTGGAGCGAGAGCAAGGTCGTGATCCGGTTCTGGATCATCGCCATTGTCCTTGCGCTGGCCGGATTGGCGACGCTGAAGCTGCGATGATCACCTCTCCCGCCTTCGCCGGAAAACGCTATGCAGTGCTGGGTCTGGCACGATCCGGCGCGGCGGCGGTGGAGACGCTGCTTGCAAGCGGCGCTGAGGTGACCGCGTGGGATCGGCAGGACGTGGCCCGCGCGCCATTTACGGGGCGCTGTACGCTGGCGGATCCGCTGGAGGTCGACCTTGGAGGATTTGACGGCATTGTCGTCTCACCTGGGGTGCCACTCAACACGCATCCCATCACGCAGCACGCGGCGCGGTACGGGGTCCGGATCATTGGCGATATAGAGCTTTTCGCACAGGCCCGCGGCGATCTGCTGGAGCACAAGGTAGTCGGCGTTACCGGCACGAACGGCAAATCGACCACCGTGGCGCTGGTCCATCATATTCTCCAGATGGCGGGGGTGCCGAGCGTGCTTGGCGGCAATATCGGCGAACCCATTCTGGCGCAGGAGCCGCTCGCCCCCAATGAGCAGGGGGTTGGGGTCTATGTCCTCGAATTGTCGAGCTATCAGATCGACCTCACGCACCATCTTGATTGCGATGTCGCAGCCCTTACCAACATCACGCCCGATCATCTGGATCGCTACGATGGATTTGCCGAATATGCCGCCTCGAAGGCGCGGCTGATGGCGATGCAATCGGCCCGCAACCTGGCCGTGTTCGGTTCCCTCGAAGCGCCGTCTTCGGGCATCTTCAAAACTGAACAGGGCCGCCGCGTCGAAGGGCGCGCGATGGCGGCCGATGTGTCGCGCCTTGCCCCGCTGCAAGGCGAATGGCCATCTTTGCAGGGGCCGCACAATCTCCAGAATGTCGCCATTGCCGTGGCGCTGGTCGAGGAATTGGGTGTCGGGAAAGCGCAATGGCGTCACGCTCTGCCGCGCTTTCGCAATCTGCCGCACCGGATGGAGACCGTGTGCGAGGAAGCGGGCGTCACCTACGTCAACGACAGCAAGGCCACTAACACCGCCTCGACCGCGCCCGCTTTGGCTGCT
>JBCBKF010000140.1:0-6677 GCA_038522255.1 Pseudomonadota bacterium | reverse complement strand
GACATGACGGCGGACACACCTATCGCGAGCGAGCCGGTGGCCAAGCGCGCGCGCCAACCCACAGCGGCGCAGGTGGCACGCGGGATCGGGAGGCTGTTTGCGCGCAACGATATCTGGTGTCTGCCCGAAGTCAGCCTGAAGAATGCGCGGCGCGCAGATCTGATGGGGATCGATGCAAAAGGGCTGATTGTCATCGTCGAGATAAAGGTGGCGCGCGCCGATCTGATGGGTGACACGAAATGGCCTGATTATCTCGACTTTTGCGACCGGTTTTATTGGGCTGTGCCGCCGAGCCTCGATCGGGCGCCTCTGGAAAGCGCGGCCTTCGAGCCCGATTTGAGCGGCGTCATAGTCGCGGACGGATATGACGCCGAGATAGTCCGTCAGGCCTCTTTGACCCGGCTAAGCGCGGCCCGGCGCAAAGCGCAGGTAGAACGGCTGGCGCGGCTCGCCATGCGGCGGCACACCGCGCTGATCGATCCGTCCTGCGCGCAGCTTGATACAAACGCCTGAGGATCGACTCTGTTCAACCCGTGCCCAAGCCGCCATAGATGCAAGGGTGAGTAGGGCACGCACATGATCCCGGCGGAAACGCCGGTTTGGCTGGCCGCGGTGCTGGGTGGGCTGGCGATGACGGCGATGGTGGCGCTGCGCTATATCCTGGCAAGCGGCGCCTTCGCCTGGGTGACGCACCGGATGCGGCCTGGCCTTTATTCCGGAATGAGGGGCCAGATCGCACAGGAAATCCGCTGGTCAATGATCGCTGCGGTTTTGTATGGCGCGCCCACGGGGCTGATCATCTGGGGCTGGAACCATCACGGCTGGACGCGCATCTACAGTGACTGGAGCGCCTATCCGCTGTGGTATCTGCCAGTGTCAGTGCTGCTCTATCTGTTCGTCCAGGACAGCTGGTTTTACTGGACCCACCGCGCCATGCATTGGCCGCGCCTGTTTCGCATCGCGCACGCCGTTCATCATCAAAGCCGCCCGCCAACCGCCTGGACCGCGATGAGCTTTCACCCGCTCGAGGCGCTGAGCGGTGCCATCGTCTTGCCGATCCTGGTGTTTGTCGTGCCGATCCATATCGCGATGATAGCCGTGGTGCTGACGATTGCCACGGTGATGGGCGTCACCAACCATATGGGCTGGGAAATGTTTCCGCGCCGGTTCGTTCATTCGCCATTGGGACACTGGGTGGTAACGGCAAGCCATCACGAACGGCATCACGAGGAGTATCGATGCAATTACGGCCTGTATTTCCGCTTTTGGGATCGCGTTTGCGGGACGGATCGAGGCCTGTCGAAACGCATCCTCGCAGACAGCGAGGCGCATCGCACCCGCCCTCGCGCCGCAGCCAAAGTGTAAGGTGCGCGGCCATCCTTGCAGCCGCGGTCGCTTCTGTGAGCGCAGCGCCAGCGGCCGCCGGCGAAGTCGTGATCACCATCACCAACATGCGCTCAGCCGAAGGCGTGGTGCGCGCCTGTATGACGACGCAGGAAAAGATCTTCCCCAAATGCCGCAAGGATCCCGCCTCCCACCGCACCGTCGTGCCTGCGGGCGAAAGTGTCACAATCCGCTTTCCTGACGTGGAACCGGGCACCTATGCGGTCGCGCTGCTGCACGATGAAAACAACGATGGCAAAGCCAACCGTGCACTCGGCATGATGCCCAAGGAGGGATACGGCTTTTCGCGCGATGCCAAAGTGCGCATGGGCCCACCCAAATTCGCCGACGCGGTGTTCGAGCATACTGGCGAGGATCAGGAGCTCACCATCAAGATGCGATACTTTCTGTAGCCTGTCCTAGCATTCCTAGCGCCTATACTGCGGCTTAACCGCAAGTCGCTAAAGCGTTTTGCCGTGTTTAGCTCGCCCGATTGAGCCCCGGTCCATCAAAGTCGGGACAATTTTGGCGCAACTTAACGCGATGTTTACCACGTCGCGCGAAAGCTGGCAGCAGACACGGTAATAAGGGGCGAAAATGGCCATGGACACGCTGCGGGGGACCTTCGAATCGGGCGATCATTCCGACCGCCACGATTTCGATGATAGCCACGATCTGAGCGCTGATCCCGAAGGCGGAGAGGCCGCGCGCGACCTTCCGCCCAGCACCATCGGCCAGGATGAACGCCGCATGCAAGTGCGCGCCTACAATCATTGGGCGGGCCTGCTGGGTGAGCGCACCTATCCCTCGATTGAGGACCTCGACCTCGACAGTCTGACCGATTTCGGCCCCTATTCGGTGCTGCTGGATTTCTCGACCGGGATCGAAGACCCGATCGTTCGCTTCCTGGGCGATGAGCTGGCAGAGGAGTGCAGCGCGCGGATCCCGATAGAGCGCCTGTCCGATGTGCCGCCGCGCTCATTATTGAGCCGGATTACCGATCACTACATGCAGATCATGGCCAACCAGGCCCCGATCGGATTTGAGGCGGAATTCGTCAATCAACGCAGCGCCTCGATCCTTTATCGTGGCATTTTGCTGCCGTTTTCCAGCGATGATGAATCGATCGATTTCATCTATGGCGTCATCAACTGGAAAGAGATGGCCGACGCGGCCACCGCGGATGAATTGCTGCTTGAAATCGACCAGGCCCTCGATACCGACGAGGGCGAAGCCGACGCTGCCCCACCCGCGCGCCACCACGAAGACGCGATCGAGGATTGGGCCGATTCGCCAGCGCACGAAGCGGGCGAGGTTGAAGACACGCCGCTGATCTCACCGCTGTCAGACAATCTTGACGACAATGTCGCGGATTTTGAAGCCGCTTACGAACCGCGTCCGGAAAGCGGCGAACCAGAATTGCCGGTGCCCGATTTCGGTCAATACACGCTCGATGATCCTTATGAGGATGAGGACGGCGAAGAGGATGAAGACGACAGCAGCGCCGATTACAGCTTCGCCTCGCTGTCCGATCACATCGACGCGCCCACTCGCAAGGCTGTCGATCTGGATGCGGAAATGTTCGATCCGGACGATTACCGCGTTGAAGATGCAGCTGACGAGCCGGCAGTGCCGGTTGCCTACGCAGCACCGGTGGATGCCGGGAGCGCGGATGAAGCCAATACCGCCGAAGGCGCGCAGAGTGCGCCACTGGACGCGTTGCGCGATTACGATGCCGCTGACGATACCGCCGAGCCGGCTGCGGCCGCACTTCAAGACGATGCAGACTTGCTCGATTGTCTCGCCTCGGCGCGGCAATTGGCTGAGAGCGCGAGAGCGTCGGAAGATCGCAGCCGTCAGGCGCTCTACGCTGCAGTGGGCCGGGCCTATGACTTTTCGCTTGCCGCCAAACAGGTGCCGGCTGAATACGAAACGCTGATCGAGGAAAGCGGCCTCACCGTCCAGGAACGTGCGCCCATGACCCCGGTGGTGAAACTGGTCTTTGGCGGCGATTACGACAAGACGCGCATCACCGAATACGCTGCGGTCCTGAGCCATGCGCATCGTCTTGACTTGGAACGCGGCGCGCTGGCCGACTTCCTCTCTCAGGCTGATGGCGGCCTCAAGGGGATTGTCAACGCTGAACGCCGCCTGCGCCGGGAAGAAGCGGGTAAGGCGGTCGAACCCGCGCACGCAATCCGCGAGGCTCTGGCGAAAAAGCTGCGGGAACTCGAGGCGTTGACGCTGGCCGCAGAAGGTCCTGAGTTTGCGCTTGTCATGGTGCGCCGCCGCGAAGGCGAAGATATCGCGGTGATCGGCGAAGTGCACGACGACGTTGCGCTGATCGAGCGCGCCGCGCGCAAACTGGTGGGCTGAGCCTGGCGGGCGCTGTACGGCGCGCAAACTCCCGGTTAAAGGGCGCAGGCTTCCCCTCTTTTTTCCGGAGCGCATCATTTTGCGAATTTTCCTGTGGGCGCTGGCAGTGCTGGTTCTCGTGCTGGCGCTGGGCGGCGTTGTTCTAAGGGTCGCGATCACACGCAACGGCCCGGCTGTTCTGAGCGCGGTGGATCGGTTGACCGGTGGCACCAATGGAGCTGCAAAGCTCGCAACACTCTCAACCGGGGATCACAGCGCACAAAAGCTTATCATCTGGGGCCCGGAGGATCGCGCGCCCGACTCGGCTCCCCTGCCGGTAATCATTTTCGCGCATGGCGGGAGCTGGCGCACTGGCGATCCAGAGGATTACAGTTTCGTCGCGCGCGCCCTTGTACTGGAAGGGTTCATCGTGGTGCTTGTGGGGTACCGTTTGGTTAAAGACGGCGCACCAGAGGGCACCTATCCCGCGATGATCGAAGACACTGCGCGCGCGATCCATCGCGTTCACGACGAAATCTCGCATTACGGCGGGGACCCTGATCAGATTGTGCTCGCAGGCCATTCGGCGGGCGCGTACAATGTTGTCATGGTCGCGTTTGAACGGCGCTGGCTGGCGCGTGGCGGCCATGGCCACGACGCGCTGGACGCCGACGCTCTGGCGGGAGTGGTGGGCCTGTCAGGGCCTTATGACTTCTATCCGTTTGATAGCGATTCGACGCGCGCCGCCTTTGGCGCGGCCCTCGATCCGGAAGCCACTCAGGTTTTCAATCATGTGCGCGGGGATGCGCCGCCAACACTGTTGATCCACGGGGAGAAGGATACGACGGTGCGTTCGCGCAATTCGCGCGAGCTGGCGCAGCTGATCGAAACGGCAGGCGGCAAGGTTACCCTCACGCTTTATCCCGAGATGGATCACACAGATCCCCTGATCGCGCTCGCCTCGCCATGGCGTAGCCGGCGCGATGTCGCCCGGACCATTGCGCGGTTTGCCAAACAGGTTGGCGCTCGCATCGCTGACACCGCTGACACCACGCGCTGAGACTGCTCGCCGCGCGCCAAAGAGGTCCGATACACGGCCCGCAAAGCACGGCCAGTCATTCGGCGCGACACGCTTTCAGTTTCCGTTCAGACCAATAGGCGCTACAGCCGATGGGTATGCGCCCGTTCCGCTCGATATCCGCCCTTGTGTTGGCCCTGGCGGCCACGTTCACTGTTGCCATTGCGCCTGCAAGCGCGCAGTCGCGCCTGCGCGATGCGGAGACCGAAGCGCTTCTGGCTGACATGATCGACCCGCTCGTTGAAGCGAGTGAGCTTGACCCTGGCAATGTCGAGGTTGTGCTGATCAACGATTCGTCGATCAACGCCTTCGTTGCCGGGGGCCAGATCGTCTATGTTCACACTGGCCTGATCAACGCTGCGGAAACCGCCAACGAGGTGCAGGGTGTCCTCGCTCACGAATTGGGCCACATAACTGCGGGCCATGTCGCGCGCTTTGAGGAACGGATCGCCGGCGCGCAGAGCCTGACGCTGCTGTCGCTGCTCGCTGGAGTGGGCGCGGTGCTGGCAGGCGCACCGCCTGAGGCAGGCTTTGGCCTGTTCGGCCTTGGTACGCAGGCCGGTGCGGCGAATTTCTTGAGCTTCAACCGCAACCAGGAAGCGGCGACCGACCTTGCCGGCGCGCGGTATCTTTCAGGCGCGGGCATTTCGGGTCGCGGCATGATCAAGTTTTTCGAGCGTTTGCGCGGCCTGGAAATACGGCGCGGCTTCAGCCAGGCGGACGAGGCAGCCTATGGCCGCACCCACCCCCTGTCAGGCGATCGCGTGGCGACCTTGCGGGAATTGCTGGAGAGCGATCCGGCCTGGGACGCGCCCGATGATCCCGAACTGCAGCAGCGCTTCCTCCAGGTGCGCGCCAAGCTCTATGGCTACATCGCCGAACCGGCCCGCACGCTCAATCTGTATCCTGAAAGCGATACGAGCCTCGCCGGGCATTACGCACGCGCCTATGCCTATCACAAGGATGCACTGGTTGATCGCGCGCTGGCCTCGGCAGAAACCTTGTTGGCAAGTGATCCAGACAACCCTTATTACATGGAATTGAAAGGGCAGATCCTGCTCGAATCTGGCTATGTCGAGGAAGCGCTGGTTCCGCTGCGCCGCGCGACCGAGATTACGCGCAATCACCCGCTTATCGCCTCCATGTTCGGCCACGCTCTGATCGCTACAGAGGATGCGGCCAACTATCCCGAAGCCGAGCGGGTTTTGCGCGCCGCAGTGGGGCGCGACCGGTTGAACCCATTTGCGTGGTATCAATTGGGCGTTGTTTACGCAGAGCGGGGCGACATCCCGCGCGCGCGCCTGGCCAGCGCTGAGCAATTGGTGATGAGCCGCGCCTATCCTGCCGCCTTGCGCAACGCACAGGCGGCAGAGGCAGGCCTGCCGCGCGGCTCGCCCGACTGGATCCGCGCGCAGGACATTGCCCTCCAGGCGCGCACCGCACTGGAACGCCTGCGCGACCGCTGATCGGGCTGCATCAACAGCGCCACTTTCGCAAAACACAGCGCACCGCTACACCGCTTCGCCATGACCGACGCACCATCCCCCACCAGCTTTCGATCCGCAGCATTGACCGCGCTTTCCGCGCTTATCTTCGGCTTTCTGGGCGCGGCCATCTGGTCGGTCTCGGGCCTCGCGGACAACCGCACGCACAGCTTCCTGATGGACAATCCCGAAATCCTACCCGCCATGGCCGAGGAATTGCAGGCGCGCGAAAACTCGCGGCGGCTGGCGCAGGCGATGGGCGGGGAGATCGCGCTGTCGTCCCGGGTCGGCGAGGGTAGTCGCTTCACGCTCTCGCTGCCCTGCCGCCCCGCCCCCGGCAGCATCGTCGCGCCCTCGCCAAGCGCCCTGTCGAGTGC
>JBCBKF010000139.1:0-6732 GCA_038522255.1 Pseudomonadota bacterium | reverse complement strand
CCGAAGCGGAGCGCGACATTATTCAGACGCCGGGTTCCACGTCAGAGCTTGCCGGCGATCCCAATCAGGCCGATTTTCGCAGCCTGATTGCCGACAGCCGCACCCTTGAGGCCAATGTGAGTTGGGCCAAGGCCTATCTCGACAGCGGCCTCTCGCTCTCTGCAAACGCCAATTACGAACGCCGCGATGCCCGCAGTCTGGACGGTGTGAACCTCGTCACCCTGACCGATGCGACGGGCGACAGCCTGACCCGCACCTTTGGCGAGGAAGACCCGCTGGAACGCCGCACGTCCACCGATACGGGCGCTGTTGCGGGTTCGCTTACCATGCCGATCAACGCCTTTCGCCTGACCAGCACGTTTGACGCGAGCCTGAGCGAGAGCACGACCGAAATTGACAATCCGTTTGACACCGCCGCGCTGGAGCAAGCGGCGCTGGATGGCGACCTGGCGATAGACGATGAGTTGCCGACCAGCGCCGAGGCAGGCTTTGAAACCGCCTTTTCGCGCGATATCCTGGCCTCAACGCTCAGCACGGTGCGCGGGCCGCTGGCCAATTTGCCGGGCGGCGAACTTCTTGCCACTTTTGATATCGGCTATAATTGGAACCGGCTCGAAAGCTCGGATACCCGCACGCAGGGCGATGTCCAGCTTACCAGAGGCAACGTGCAGACAGGGGCCAATTTCGTGATCCCCATCACCAGCCGCCGCAACGGGTTTGCCGATGCGCTGGGTAGCTTCACACTCAACGCTCAGATCGGCATCGAGGAATTGTCCGATTTCGGCACGCTGGGCGATTACAACGCCTCGCTCAATTGGGCGCCGTTTGACAGTCTCGATCTTTCGGCCACTTATATCTACCGCGAAGTCGCCCCCAGCCTTGGCAATCTGGGCAACCCGCAGATCACCACGTTCAACGTGCCGGTGTTCGATTTCGTCAATGGCGAGACGGTGTTGGCGGACCTAACCACCGGCGGCAATCCCGAACTGCCTGCGGAAACTCAGCGCGACTGGAAATTCGCGATCAACTGGGAGCTGCCCTTTGCCCAGGGCACCCGCTTCACGGTCGAATATATTCGCAACCGGTCGGACAATGTGACCAGCGCCTTTCCGCAAGTGACCGAAGAGATCGAGGCGGCCTTTCCCGATCGTGTCACCCGCGATATGTCGGGCAGCCTGATCGCGGTGGATCAGCGGCCGGTGAGCTTTTCAGAGACCCGGTCGGACCGGTTGCAGTTTCGTCTGTCCGCGCGCGGCGGGTTTGGCGGTGGCGGCAGGCCTGGTGGTAATCGCGGCGCTGGACCTGGTGGCGCGCGTGGAGGGGGCCGTGAAGGCCAGCCTGGCACAATTGGCAGCGCTCCTGGGGCACCGGCTAACGCCAGCGGTCCGCCCAGCGCAGGCGGCGCGCCCGCTGGTGGTCCGCGCGCTGCGATGATGGCGTTTCGCGATCAGATCTGCGCCGATAACGGTCTTGATCTGCTGAAGCGGGTGGCGCGCGCAGCACAAAACGGTGAGGATGTCTCCGCCCTTGTCCCTGGCCTTCCGACGCCTTTGGTGGAACGCATGCTCGCACGGCTCAGCGGCGGTGCGGCGGCGGGCGAAGTCACCGACGCACAGCTCGAAATGGCAAGAACGCAGATATGCTCGATGGACCCGGCGATGATGCGCGGACGCGGCAGGCCGAATGCGCCGGGCCGTCCGGGTGGTCCAGAGGGGCCAAGGCCGGGCATGCAAGCGCTCGCGGGCGTGCAGGAGCAATTGTGCGGCGAGAACGGCCTTGCCGAAATGCGCATATTGGTGGGCAAGGTTGAAAGCGGCGAAGACGTATCGGACCTGCTACCGGGAATGGACCCTGAATTTCTCAAATTCGGGCTTGATCAGATGCGCGCCGACGACGGCACCATCCCGGATCAGGCACTGGAGCAGATGCGTGATCGGATCTGCTCATCCATGCCCACTCCGGGCCAGGCCAGCAATGCTCAGAGTGGCTCATCCGCAGGCGCAAGCGGCCCAGGGCAAGGCGGCTCTGGCGGTGGTCAGGCGCGGGGATCGGGCGGCCCTGCGTTCAACCCGCTGGCAGGCGGCGGGCGGCGCGGATGGCGCTATTTTGCGAACCTGACGCATACGATTGAGCTGCAGAACGAAATCCTGATCGCGCCCGGCGTAGAGGTGCTCGATCAGCTTGATGGCGATGCAACCGGCGCGTTTGGTTTTCCGCGCCATTCCTCGCGGCTGGAGGCGGGGCTGTTTGGAAACGGTATCGGTTTCCGATTGTCGGGCCAGTATACCGGCGAGACACGCCTGGACGGGTCAGAGGCTGCGGGCAGCAGCGATCTGTTCTTCGACGACCTGGCGACGTTCGATATCCGCGTTTTCGGCAATATCGGTCAGCTCACCGGCGGGCAGAGCCCGGTACTCAAGAACCTGCGTATCTCGCTGCGAATGGACAATATCTTCGACGCGCAAAGATCAGTTCGCGACGAGAACGGTGATACCCCGATCAATTACCAGCCCTTCGTGATCGATCCGGTGGGCCGCTTTATCGGGATTGATATCCGCAAGCTGTTTTGACGCGCGCCGCGCTCAAAGGCTCAGCTTGGGGAACATCCAGCTTTGGGCCGGCTTGGCTTCGAAAGGGGTCCATTCGCCGTCGGCCTGCGCCAGGCGATCCGCGATGGTGATCATCACGCTTGGGTTTACGCCAAGTCCGCAATGGCTGGCGTATACAAGGATATTCTCGCTCGGCGATCGAAGCGCCTTGGCCGGGTCCTGTACGCTGCCGCGCCAATGGACGATCCCATCGCTTTTGGTCAGGACAGAGCTGGTGGGCACAGGCGGCGCGATGTCCAGCCCGCGAAACTGGCCATCGCGAACCCGGTCCGGCTCGTCGCCGTTGAAGAATTTGAACAGTCTGGCGGCGTTGGTGTGGTTGCGATCGTCGGTGATCGGACTGCCCAGGCTCATGACCAGACGCACCTTGTCAGGTTGCAGTTTGGCGAGCTCCCGCGCGAGTACACCGCCCAGGCTCCAGCCAATCAGCGAAACCTTGCCGCCGCTCTCATCGTAAAGCCGATCAAGCTGAGCCTCCAGCTTGTCGATCAGTTCTTCGTTGACCCGCAGGTTGCGGCCAGAATCCCAACCATGCGCATCATAGCCGAGGCTGCGCAGCAGGCCACGCATCGGAATGGTTGAGCTGTTGGTGGCAAGAAAACCCGGCAGTGTCATCACCGCATGGCCATCGCCGTGCGGCAGAGCGCTCATAAACGGGCGCGAGGCGTAAAAGGCACCCAGTTCAAACAACGCGCGGCCCTCGGAAAATGTCCAGAAACGGTGCGGCGGCTTGGGCAGTCGTGTCGGCATTTCGCGCGCAAGCTTGCCATCATCGACGATCAGGCTGCCGGGGAGCGGCTGCAATTGCGGTTTGAGGGGGTTGGGGATGGTCGGGGCGGCGCTGGCCATTACTTGCTCTCCTCGGTGATGCGCGCAGCCGACGCCACAGTCGGTTTGCGCTTGGCCGTCTTGGCGTTTGCCGTCTTGGCATTTGCCGTTTTGGCGGGGGCCGTGGATCCCTTCCTGGCCGATTTGCGCGGCGTCGCCTTGGACGCCGCGGGTTTCTTGGTCGCCGCCACTGAGCCGGCCGTTTTTTGTGCAGGTTCCCGCGTTGAATTCGACCCGCGTTGCTTAGCACGGGCAGCCTTAACCGAGGATTGAGGCTGGTTTGTGTCGCTTGGGTTGACCGCCTTCGCCGCAACCAGCAGATCGTCGAAGCTTTCCTGCAGGCATTGCGAGTAGAATTCAGGATCAGGCATGATATCGCGGCACGCGGTGAAGCTGATGATGGCCTCATCAATATAAGACTGCACCACATGGCCCAGCCCCAACCCATCGGTAAGGCACAGCAGGGACAGCGCCATGCTCTCCATGCGCGCGCCTGCGGAATAGATCGGAATGGGCGGCCCTGGCACATTGGTGACAATCGTGTTGAACGGCATCGCCAGCCGGTGCGCCACGCTCACCCGGCTGAACAATTGCGCACCAAGCGCCATGTACAAAAGCGGGTTCACCTTGCTGACCTCGGTCATGGTGCGCGCGCCGATGGCGTTGGCAATCGCCTTGGAATTGCTGGTCGCGGCAAAAACGAAATCAAGCCGCTCCGCAGGATCGGCTATGTGTGATCCGAGCGGCGCGATCATGGCCGAAACCTGGTTTCCCATATCGCCTTTTTCGTTTTCCGCTCGCACGGAAATGGGGGCCATCGCCGTCATGGTAGATTTGGGCAGGTCGTCTTTTGCGGTGAGATATTTGTTCAGCGCGCCGCCAATAATTGCCAGCGCCACATCGTTCACCTTGGCCTTTGCTGCGAGCGCGCGGATCGCTTTTACATCCTTTAAGGGAAAGGACCGGCCTTCCACCACGCGGTGCGAGGATATCGAGCGGTTGAAGCGCGTGCGCGGCGGCACATAATCGCTGGTAAGCTTGAAATCGCGTGTGATCAGCCCCTTGATCGCGCTTGCGACGCCGGGAACGGCCTGCGCGGCGACCTGCGCCTGGCGCAGGGGATTGATGAGCGAGTTGATATAGGATTTGCCCAGCAGTTCCACCGGGCCAGGGATCTTTTCAGGCTTCCAGGTATCGGGCTCGTTGGGCGGGGGCGCGTCAGGATGGAGCGTGTGCAGCGCCTCCATCAGATCAATGCCCGACACGCCATCGATCGCGGAATGGTGAACCTTCGTCACCATGCCATAGCAACCGGGCGGATATCCGGGAATGTTGTCGAGCCCTTCGACCACGGTGAATTCCCAGGGCGGGCGCGAAAGGTCTAGCGGACGCGCATGGATGCGCGCCGTTTGAATGCACAGCTGGCGCCAATCGCCCGGCTTAGGCAGCGCGACGTGGCGCACATGGTATTCAAGGTCGAAATCGGGATCTTCGATCCAGTAAGGATAATCGAGGTCAAAGGGAACGCGCACCAGACGCTGCCGCATCGTCTTGGAAAGCTGCATGCGGCTCTCCATGAATTGTAGGATATCCTTGAACCGGACAAATCCGCCGGGCGCCGTGTGCGGATTGTAGATCAGCAGATTGCCGATATGCATCGGCGAATTGGGCGACTCCAATGCGACAAATGAGGAATCCATACCTTGCAACTGCTGCAAAATGCTCTCCTGTCCCGGTTTTGTGCCCTTTTGAGCGCTTAATTCGCGGTAGGGGTGTTTCAGTTGCGGGACAAGTTTACGTAGGCGGCAGGTCGAAAAGTGGTCACACTCGCGTGTGCAAGAATGTTACGCGGCAATCGCCTCTCCAGCGGCAAATCCGCTCGCCCAGGCCCATTGAAAATTGTATCCGCCCAGCCAGCCGGTGACGTCCACCGCTTCGCCGATCGCATAGAGGCCGGGTACGCGCTTCACCTCCATCGTCTGCGAGGACAGTTCTGCGGTCGAAATGCCGCCCAGCGTCACTTCGGCCTTGGCAAAGCCTTCGGTGCCGTTGGGGGCGAAGCGCCACTTGGCAAGCCGCTCCATCGCTGCCCGCAGAGCCTTGTCAGAAGTGTTGGCAAGTTCGCTCTCGATCCCGATCCTGTCCGCCAGCGCATCGGCCAGCCGGCCTGGCAAATGCTCGCGCAGGACCGAATTCAACGTCGCACGTGGCCGGTCACGCTTGGCGGCAAGCAACCAGTCGCTTGTCGCCGCGGGGAGGAAGGCAATTGCGATCTCCTCTCCCGGTTTCCAATAGGACGAGACTTGCAGGATCGCGGGGCCGGAAAGGCCTTTGTGCGTGAACAGCGCGGCTTCTTCAAAGCTGGTCTTGCCAGCGGACGCGCGCACCGGGGCGGAGACGCCGGAGAGCTCGCGAAACAGCACATCCTCGCCGCCAAGGGTAAGCGGGACGAGGGCCGGGCGCGGCTCCACCACTTTGAGGCCAAACTGGCGGGCAAGGGTGTAGGCAAAGTCACTCGCGCCCATTTTGGGGATCGAAGGTCCGCCTGTGGCGATCACAAGCGCGGGCGCGGTGTAGGTTTGGCTCGAAGCGCTGACTGCGAAGTCGTCACCATCTTTGACCACCGCGTTTACGTCGGCGTCGCAAATGACATCCACCTCTTGGGTGCACTCGTCCAAGAGCATCTGCACGATCTGTTTGGCCGAGCCATCGCAAAACAGTTGCCCCAGCGTCTTTTCGTGCCATGCGATGCCGTGTTTCTCGACCAACGCGATGAAATCGGCGGGCGTGTAGCGGGCAAGCGCTGACTTGGCGAAATGCGGATTGGCGGAGAGGAAATTGGCCGGCCCCGCGCCCAGATTGGTGAAGTTGCAGCGCCCGCCGCCCGAAATCAGGATCTTCTTGCCGGGCTTTTCGGCTTTTTCCAGCACAGCGACGCGAAGACCCCGCCTGCCCGCAACGGCGGCGCACATCAGGCCAGCGGCGCCCGCGCCAAGGATAATCGCATCAAAGTTTTGCACGAAGGTGCCGATAGGCGGGCGCGCATGGATTGCCAATCGCAGGCTGCCATCCCTATCTGATAAGCATGGCGAAGACAGAGGCTGGCAATACTCCCAACCCCCACGGGGCTGAGCGCTTTAATGAAAGCCAGGCGGCCTATACGGTCGCCTCGGCGCAGCCCAATCTGGAAGCCGGGGTAGAGGCGATTCGCAACACACTCGCCACTCTGAAGCCCATTCCCGGCGTCTACCGCATGTGCGATGCGCGCGGTGACGTGCTGTATGTGGGCAAAGCG
>JBCBKF010000138.1:0-6835 GCA_038522255.1 Pseudomonadota bacterium | reverse complement strand
CGATTACGACACCCAGTTTGGCCTATCGGAGAGCCAATGCGCGGCGCTCGCTCCGGCAAGCTTCGAAAACAAGGTGATTTCAGACCTTGGCACCCACCAAGGCGAAGACGATCAGTATGTCGAAGGCAACTTTCGGTACACCGTCTACGACGATGACAACGAAACTCTCAGCAATGGCACTGGCGGTTATGACTTCCGCGAGAGTGACGGGCGTTGTCGGTACGGTTGGGAGGTCACCGAATTCAAGGCTGACGTGACCTTTGCAATCGTTGAGGAATTGCAGCCCGGTTCGATAACCTTTGATGAGTGGGTGTATGCAGAAATCGACACCTCCAATCCCCCGGGAGGCAGCAACCCTGCTGGCAGCCCAGCGGGATGGGAAGCGGTGAACCTGTCCGCAGTGTACACAAATGGCAGCGTTGACCTGCCTGTCGGCAACAATGGCTCCATGACCAGTATCGCCTGGGATGGTTGCATCGAAGAAGCCGATACGGTTGCGTCCACCAACTTTGATCCGATCCCTGTCGGCGCGCTTGATATGAACGTGAACCTCGTACCGTCCAATCAGGCGGAGCGCTGGAAACCGGTCTTGCGTTATGCCGCGTGGGAGCGGCGCGATGGCAATGGAATTTCATCCGGCAGCAGCACCAACACAAACAGCGGCAATGTTACGACATCCGATGTGGCGGACTCTGAGCGTGTCAACTCGAACGGCGTAGTGGTTGGGCAATCTCGCCCCAGCTATTCGTGCCCCGAAGCCGCGTTTCGTCTACAGGATATCACGCGCCAGGATTTGCGAGATTATGTCGATAGTCTTCAGGGGCGCAGCAATACCTACCACGATATTGGCATGCTGTGGGGTGCGCGCTTCGTTTCGCCCAGCGGTATCTTTGCCGCTGATAACGCCGCTGCTCCCAATGGCGATGCGATCTCACGCCACATTGTCTTCATGACTGACGGCCTGCTCGCACCGAACCGCGAGGTCTATGGCATGTACGGTGTCGAGCGTTGGGCCCGGCGCGTAAGCGGAAACGGCAACAACAACACGCTCTCCACGGCCCACGCTGAACGTTTCCAGGCTGCTTGCCGACTGGCGCGCCAGGAAAACATCTCGGTATGGGTGGTTGCGTTCGGAACCGAGCTGACAACCAATCTGGCGAATTGCGCCACTCCCGGGCGCGCCTTTGTGGCCGATGACTCGCAGCAACTTTCCGACGCGTTTGAGCAGATTGCGCAGCAGATCGCTGCACTGAGGCTTACACAATGATGCAGCCTGTCACCCTTCGCCGTTTCGCCGCCTGCGATCGGGGCGCCACTTTGGTCGAATTTGGACTGGTCGCGCCCGTATTCATCCTCATGATCATGGGCATCTTTGACATGGCGCACACGCAATACACTCATGGCATGATGAACGGCGCGATGCAGTCGGCCGGGCGGGATCTCACCCTGGAAAGCGCGGGAAGTCAGGAGACGACGATTGATCAGAACGTGATCAGTCGGGTCCGTTCTGTCGTGCCTTCAACCGCGACGATCCAACTTGAAAAACTCTCGCACTTTGAATTCAGCGACATCGGCGAATCCGAAGAATACGATGACGATAATGGCGATGGCATTTGCAACAACAACGAGGTGTTTGTCGACGCCAATGGCAATGGCCAGTGGGATGAAGATCGCGGCGAACAGGGCATTGGCGGCGCACGCGACGCCGTGCTCTTCACCGCCATTGTCAGCTATGATCGCCTTTTCCCGATGTATGGCCTGGCTGGGATGCCGCAGCAAGTGACGCTGCGCGCATCGACCGTTTTGCGCAACCAGCCCTATGACGAGCAAGACATCAACGCCGAAACCGGAAATTGTCCATGATCCCCTTCACCCGCAAATCCCGCGCAGCGCATCAGGCCGTGGTCACCCACAAAGGCGAAACCCCCGCCCCCTCTCGTGCACGCTGGGCCCGTCTTGCGCGCGGCTTCGCTGATGACAAATCAGGCCTCGCTCTGACAGAGTTTGCCCTGGTCGCGCCGATTTTTCTTTCGATGGGCCTGATGGGCACCGAAACCGCCTATTACACGATCTCCCACATGCAGATCAGCCAGATCGCCATGCAAGTCGCTGACAACGCTTCTCGCGTGGGGGAAACCGACGTTTTGACAGCGCGCAAGGTGTACGAGGATGACATCAACTCCTCGCTGGTTGGCGCGGAAAAAGCGGGCCAGACATTTGGCATCTTCGATCAGGGCCGCGTCATCATCTCGAGCCTGCAGCAAAACTCGGACGGCGGGCAATGGATTGCGTGGCAACGCTGTCGCGGGGCGAAAGTCTATGACTCAACCTTCGGTGCGGAAGGCGATGGTGCATCGGGCACGTCCTTCCCCGGCATGGGCGAGACCGGCTCTGAAATCACCGCGAGCGCTGGCACCGCGGTGATGTTTGTCGAGGTCGCCTACGATTACGAGGCGCTGACCCCGTTCGATTGGCTCGACGGTGAAGAGATTGTCTACACCGCCGCCTTTAACGTGCGCGACACGCGCGATCTTACCGGCCTGTATCAGACCGACCCGGCTGTCGGCGTTGCAGCATGCGACGTATACAGCGCCGACCGTCCCTGACTTAAGATCTTCTCTGGCGCTCCTGTTCGACGGGCGCGCTGTGTTCAGAGGCCTTGACTTAGCTCAGACGTAGCACACCTTGCGTACCGCCTCGGCGATGCGGGGGGCATCGATCAGCGCAAGCTTTTCCAGGTTCGCTGCGTAGGGAAGCGGGACATCTTCGTTGCACACCCGCAGAACGGGCGCATCAAGATCGTCAAAGCCCTCTTCCATGCAGATCGCGATAACCTCGCTCGCAATTGAACAGGTGGGCCAGCCCTCTTCCGCGATGACAAGCCGATTGGTCTTTGCAAGGCTGTTTAGGACCGCCTGTTTGTCGAGCGGGCGCAGGGTTCGAAGGTCAATAACCTCGGCCTCTATCCCCTCCCCCGCCAGTGTTTCAGCCGCCTCAAGCGCGAGGCCGACGCCGATGGAATAGGAAACGATTGTCACATCTCCACCCTGGCGCATGATCCGGGCCTTGCCGATGGGCAAGACGTGATCATCGAGGTCTGGCAGGTCAAAGCTGCGCCCGTAGACGAGCTCGTTTTCCAGGAACACCACCGGATCTTCGCAGCGGATTGCGGCTTTCAAGAGACCCTTTGCATCTGAGCTGTCATACGGTGCGATCACGATCAGACCGGGCACGCTGGCATACCAAGGCCCATAGTTTTGCGAGTGCTGCGCGCCAACGCGGCTGGCTGCGCCATTTGGTCCACGAAAGACGACCGGGCAACGCATCTGGCCGCCTGACATGTAGTTCGTCTTGGCCGCTGAGTTCACGATGTGATCAATTGCCTGCATCGCAAAGTTGAAGGTCATGAATTCGACCACCGGGCGAAGGCCGCCCATCGCAGCGCCGGTCCCAATCCCGGCAAAGCCATATTCGGTTATCGGTGTGTCGATCACGCGCCTTGGGCCGAATTCGTCGAGCAACCCTTGCGTGACCTTGTACGCACCCTGGTATTCGGCGACTTCCTCGCCCATCACGAAAACGCGTTTGTCAGCGCGCATTTCCTCGGCCATCGCATCGCGCAAGGCCTCGCGTACGGCAACCGAGGTGAAATTGGTGCCCGCTGGAATTTCAGGATCGCTCACCGGTTTTGCCGCCGGCTCTGGCGCGGGCGTTGGCGCAGGTACGGGCGCAGGTGCGGGCGCAGGTGCGGGCGCAGGTGCGGGCGCAGGAGTTGGCGCTGGCGCCGGGGCGGGACTGGGGGCAGGAGCACTCTCTTCGCCCTCCCCTTCCAGCGTCGCGATAACCGTCCCCACCGCGACATTTTCAGTGCCTTCCGCGATCAGGATCTTGGCAAGGACACCTTCGTCGATGGCTTCGAATTCCATCGTCGCCTTGTCCGTCTCGATCTCAGCGATGATATCACCCGGTTCTATCGCGTCGCCCTCAGCCTTGAGCCACTTGGCGAGCGTGCCTTCCTCCATGGTAGGCGACAATGCGGGCATCTTAAGTTCGATAGCCATCGCTCAATAATCCCCCACCAGCACGTCTGTGTAGAGTTGGCTCTCCTCGGGCTCAGGCGAGTTTTCACCAAAGTCCGCTGCCTCGGCCACGCGTGCGCGGATCGCCTTGTCGATGGCTTTCAAATCCTCTTCGGTCTTTCCGCCTTCGATCAGCGTTTTCTTCAAACCTTCAATCGGATCGTGGTGGTCGCGCTGGTCCTGCACTTCCTCGCGGGTCCGGTACTTCGCCGGGTCCGACATGGAGTGCCCGCGATACCGGTACGTGTTGCACTCCATCAGCACAGGACCCTTGCCCTCGCGCACGTGCTTAAAGGCAACTTCAGCCGCCGCGCGCACTTCAAGCACATCCATGCCGTTTACCTCCATGCCTGGAATACGGAACGAGGTGCCGCGGCGATAGAAGCGGGTCTCAGCCGAAGATCGCTTGGTCGAGGTTCCCATGGCGTATTGGTTATCCTCGACCACGAAAACGATCGGCAGGTTCCAAAGGGCGGCCATGTTGAAGGTTTCATAAACCTGCCCCTGATTGGCCGCACCGTCACCGAAATAGGCGAGGCAAAGCCCGCCATCTTCATTGTATTGATGCGCCAGCGCGAGCCCACCGCCAAGCGCCACCTGCGCGCCGACAATGCCGTGCCCGCCGTAAAACTTATGCTCGGTCGAAAACATGTGCATCGAGCCACCCTTGCCCTTGGAGATGCCCGCCTCGCGGCCGGTCAGCTCGGCCATGATCACCTTGGGATCCAGCCCGTAGGCCAGCATGTGGCCGTGATCGCGATAGCCGGTGATGACGCTATCACGATCATTATCCAGCGCGCTTTGCAGCCCGATCGCAACCGCTTCCTGCCCGATATACAAATGGCAAAACCCACCGATCAGGCCCAGGCCGTAAAGCTGGCCGGCCTTTTCCTCAAATCGCCGGATCAGCAGCATCTGCTCATAGAATTTGAGCAATTCCTCATCGCTCGCAGTATAGCGCTTGGCCTGTTCGAATTCTTCCTGAAGCGAGCGCAGCATGAAGTCAGGATCGTCCGCAGGCGCGCTCACGCTCCCTGAAGCCTTGGTGGCCGAATTGGAGGACGCCTCATCCTTTTTCGCAGTGGATTTGCGGCCAGCAGGCTTCGCGGATTTGGCCATTGTCGTGATCCCTTCAAGGCTAGGCGCGCGATTGGAAAATCCGTAGCGCTCAACGGTAACTTCCCGCCGGCGTATCTGGACGATCCGCGCGCAAGACGCAACGCAAAGCGTTGAGAGAGTTTCGGGAATTAAAACTATAGCCGGAGCGTTGAAAACTCACCTCTCCGGGAGGGTGACGACAACCTCATCCGCGTGCAAAACGCCCAGGTTGCGCCGAGCCAATTCGCCCGCAAGATCGGGATCGACCGCGTCAGGATCAAGCAGGTCCACGCGGTTTTCAAGCGCCCCGATTTCCTCCTCGAGGATCGCTATCTGCGCCTGGCGTCCGCTCAGCACGGACGCGTTTTCGTGCCACGCCAACGCACCCCATGGCCCAGCAATGGCAAGCCCGCCCAAAAGCAGCAGGACCATCAACGCCCCCCAGCGCTTTACCGGGTCACCTGGCAGGGCGACCTCGACCGGTCCGTTATACGCATTTGACGATTGGCGACGTTCCATAATTTCACAGAATCACAGTTAACCATGCGGTTCAAGCCCAAACCGGTCAAAGCACGCTTTTATCGCACGGTTTGCGATCAATAGGACCGTGGGAGACCCAAAACGTGTTCGGCAAGATAGGACAGAATGAGGTTGGTCGAAATCGGGGCCACCGTGTACAGACGCGCTTCGCGGAACTTGCGCTCGACATCGTACTCCTCGGCAAAACCAAAGCCGCCATGAGTCTGAACACACATATCCGCCGCCGCCCAGCTCGCCTCGGAAGCCAATAGTTTGGCCATGTTGGCCTCTTCGCCCGGATTGCCGCCTTCATCGAAGACATGGGCCGCATGGTGCACCATCAATTCCGCGGCGCGCATCTGTGCGTAGCAGCGCGCAATCGGGAACTGGATGCCCTGATTCTGGCCAATTGGCCGTGCAAACACGTTTCGGTCGCTGGCATAGGCGCTGGCGCGTTCAATGAACCACTTGGCATCGCCGATGCACTCGGCTGCAATCAGAATACGCTCGGCGTTCATGCCAGACAGGATGTAGCGAAAGCCCTTGCCCTCCTCTCCCACCAGAGCGCTGGCGGGAATGCGCAGATCATCAAAGAACACTTCGCACGATGAGTGGTTCATCATGGTGCGGATCGGTTTTACGGTCATGCCCGCTTGCTGAGCTGCTTGCATATCGACAAGGAACATTGACAACCCCTCGGTCTTCTTTGCGACCTCCTCGCGCGGCGTCGTTCGCGCCAGCAGGAGCATGAGGTCGGAGTGTTCGGCGCGGCTGGTCCAGATCTTCTGTCCGTTGATGACGTATTCGTCGCCCTCACGCACCGCACGGGTCTTAAGGCTGAGCGTATCGGTGCCGCTCGTCGGCTCAGAGACGCCAAAGGCTTGCAGTCGCAGCGAGCCGTCGGCGATCCTGGGCAAATAGTGCGATTTCTGCTCATTGCTGCCATAACGCAGCAGCGTGTTCATGATGTACATTTGCGCATGCGCCGCACCGCCATTGCAACCGGTGGCCTGGATTTCCTCCATGATCACGCAGGCTGCATCAAGGCTGAGACCGCTGCCGCCGTATTCCGCCGGGATCAGCGCGGCAAGAAAGCCCGCTTTCGTCAGCGCATCGACAAATTCGCCAGGATATTCGCG
>JBCBKF010000137.1:0-6855 GCA_038522255.1 Pseudomonadota bacterium | reverse complement strand
TTTCGCGGGAGCTGCCGCCATGGCTCTCAGCGCCACAGCCGCCAATGCCCAATTTGGTAGCCTGTTCAACGACGCGCGGCGCGGTGCGGAAACCGCTGCTGAAGGCTGCGAAGGCGACAAGAGCGGCGATATGGCCAGCGGCGTTATCGGCGGCCTGCTGGGCGGCGCGGCGCGGCGCACCGCGAACGATGCTGGACTTGGCGCCTTCGTTCCGGTGTCCGAGTTCACTGACACATTGACGAGGGAAATCGCCTGCAAATTGAACGCCGAAGAGCAGGAGCAAGCCGCAGAGGCCACTTTGGAAGCGACCCGTGGAGGCGACGAGGACGGGCTCGAAGGCCCGCCGGTCGGCCAGAGCGCATCATGGACCTCTAACAGCCGCGACGATGTGCAAGGCTCCTCCACCGTTACAGCGCGAGAAGACACTGGCGATGATCTTGATTGCATCACTGTCACCGACGTGATCATTGTCGAAGGCGAGGAAACCCGCGCTGAAAAGCGCATGTGCCGCCCGCCGGGCAAAGCACGCTATTCAATCGTCGCATGATCGCGCGCGGTTTTGGCAAAGCGGCTCTGGCCGCAGCGAGCCTGTGCACGCTGACCGGCGCAACGGAGCGTGATGCCAACAACCCCACCTGCCCCGCACGGCCCAATTGGGGCCCGGCGGAGATCATGGAGCTTACCCCTGAGACGATCGGCGGGCGGCGCGTCCTGCTGGCCGAGGGGCGGATCGATGCGAGCCTTCCCGAGCGCCTGAAACAGGCGATCGAGGAGGACGAGGAGATCGTCGAGGTTTGGTTTCGCTCGCAAGGTGGCAATGCGCGCGCTGGCAACGAAGCGGGACGCATCATCCGCTCCTATCCCGGCATGATAACGCGCATTCCTGATGGCTGGACCTGCTTTTCGGCGTGCAACTTCGTCTTCATGGGCGGCGGCGCGCGCTATGTCGATGAAGGCGGGGTGTTCATGGTTCACATGTTCACCCACACCAATGACCGCTGGAAGATTGACGATGCGGTGATCGACGGTTCAGAAGCGACAACTGAGCTGATCGCGAGTATCGAGCAATCCTCGGCCCTGCTGGCAAGCGAGGACAACGACTTCCTTATCCGCATGGGGGTGAGCCGCAAGCTCCTGACTGACATCATGTACCAGCAGCAAGCCGTCAGCAGCGACGAGGATCCCAGCACGCGCTATTGCCTCAGCCGCGAGGAGGTCTTGCGCTACAACGTCGTGAATACAAAGTGAGGCGGGCGAGCCTGTGGTGATCGACCCCGCAACGCTCAAATTCTACACTGAGCGCGCCCCGCATTTCACCTTCAGCTCCGCCCAGTGCCATTCGCGCGCGCTCGATCCGTTTCTCGACCGTTTGGAGCCGGGCGCGGCGGTGCTCGAACTGGGCTGCGGTGCCGGTCAGGACAGCGCCCATATGCGCCAGCGCGGTTTTGCAGTTGAGGCAACCGATGGTGTGCCCGCAATGGTCGACAAGGCCAATGAACGCTTTGACCTTAATGCACGCACTATGCGCTTTGATGAACTGAACGCGCGTGGCCAATATGACGGTGTCTGGGCGCATGCGACGCTGCTGCATTGCCCGCGCGCTGAACTTCCCGGCTTACTCGTGCGCAACCTGCGCGCGCTGAAGCCGGGCGGGTGGCACTTTGGCAGCTATAAGCTGGGCGATGGAGAGGGGCGCGATCTGCTCGGCCGGTTGCACAATTTCCCCTCGCCAGGCTGGCTGCTCGAGCGCTATCGCGAGGCGGGCTTTGACCTTGTTGAGCACGATATCTATGCGGGGTGGAGTTCGGACGGCACGCAGCGTGACTGGATTGATATCATTGTGAAAAAGCCATGAGGCGCACCCTTGAGGCAATCTGCACCGCCTTTTCAGGCCCGCCATGGACGCGAAGATCAGCCTGTTCGTCGGGCGCAAAGCCATCCGTCAGGAGCTGGACGACCCCGTCGCGAGGGCGCTTGACGAACAGGCTGATCTTCGCGTCCATGGCGGGCCTGAAAAGGCGGTGCATCTCTACCCATTCGATCACCACGCCGTGTGGGCCGAGGAATTAGAGGATGCGCGTGCGCTTGACCTACTCAAAGAGCCGGGATGCTTCGGCTCGAACCTTTGTGTGAGCGATCTCACAGAGAGCGAGGTATGCATCGGCGATCGCTTCGCCTTGGGCAGTGCGGTCATCGAAGTGAACCAGCCGCGCCAGCCTTGCTGGAAGGTCGATCACCGCTTTGGCGTCAAAGGCATGACCGCGCGCATTGTCGAAACGAGGCGCTGTGGCTGGTACTTCCGCGTGATCAAGCCGGGCGAGGCGCAAGCGGGCGACACGCTGGAGCGGATCGAGCAAGGGCACAAGGATTGGAGCGTCGCGCGCGTTTTCACCGCGCTGATCCAGGGCAAGGCAACGCGCGCCGAACTGGTCGAGCTTGCACAGCTCCCGCGCCTTTCCCCGCAAATCCAGGCAAGAGCGATCAAGCAACTGGGCTAAGCCGCTGCGCGTCCAGACGGCCACGCATTGCTGCGCAGCAAACACGCTGATACGGCGCGCACAGCATGACACGGCCAGCCATCCTCGTCACCGGCGGCGCGACCCGGATCGGCGCTGCGATCATCCGCGGATTTGCAGCGCGGGGCTGGCACACGGTGATCCACTACAATTCAAGCGCCACAAAGGCAGAGGAACTGGCCGCTGCCCTTGCCTCTGCCGAGACAATACACTGCGACCTTGCCGACGGTGACGCTGCCGAAGCGATGATCGATACGCTGGCACAGCGCCTTCCTGACTGGCGCTGCCTCATCAATTCCGCCTCGGTCTTCGAATATGACGGTGCAACCAAACTCGATCCCGCCACGAACCTTTCGGCAATGCAGATCAACGCAGCCTCCCCTGCCCGCATGGCGCAAGCGTTCTTGCGCGCCGCGACCAGCAAGGCGACCCGCAGCGTGATTCAAATCACCGACATGAAGCTGGCGAACCCTAACCCCGACTTTTTCAGCTACACGATGTCGAAACACGCGCTCGCTTCAACCATCGCCATGCTGGCCAAGGCCTATGCGGATGATGAGAGAGCGCGAGCCTATGGCCTTGCGCCGGGCGCGATTTTGGCGAGCCATGATCAAAAGCAAGACGAAACCGATGCCTCGCACATACTCAACCTGCTGGAGCGCAAGACAGGCCCGGAAGAGATCGTCGATGCCGCTCTGTTCCTCGCCACCGGGTCGCTCAAAAGCGGATCGACGCTCTACATCGACAGCGGCCAGCACCTGCTCGATCAACCGCGCGACGTGATCTATCTCGCACGCGAAGCCGCTGCTCGAGACACCGGACACAGCGCATGAAACCGCGTCATGCCCTCAGCACCCGCCTGTGGCATTGGGTCAACGCTGCGGTGTTGGTGGTGTTGTTCATGTCAGGTCTGGGGATTTCGAACGCGCACCGATACCTGTATTGGGGCGACTATGGCTTTGACCCGGCGGATGCGTGGCTGGCGGTGATGCGCTTCCCGAATTGGGCGACCCTGCCCCAACGCTATAACCTTGCCGAAGCGCGCGACTGGCACAGCGCGGGCGCCTGGGTATTTGCGCTGGCACTGTTGGGGATGTGGATCGCTATGCTGGTGAACCGCCACTTTGCACGTGATATCGCCGCGCCGCTCAGCGCGTGGTCTCCAGCGAGCCTGTGGCGCGGCGTAATCGCTCATATGAGAGGTCGGTTCGCGGGCGAGGATGGCGCAAAGTACAACACTCTGCAAAAGCTCAGCTATGGGCTCGTGTTGGGCGTCCTGCTGCCGCTGATGGTATTTACCGGCCTTGCGATCAGCCCCGGGATTGAGCCTGCCGCACCCTGGCTTGTCGATGCATTGGGCGGGCGGCAGAGTGCGCGCTCGCTCCATTTCATCGCCGCTTTTGCGCTGTTTGCATTCCTTATCATCCACCTTGTCATGGTGCTTGTCTCTGGCCCTGTCCGCCAGGTATGGGGCATGATTGCCGGCGGCACGGCACTCGAAGGAGAGAGCCCATGACACGCATCGCCCGTCGCTCGCTGATTGCCGGGATCGCTGCTTTGGGCACCGGCGCGTGCTCGAAGATTGATGGATTTGCCACCAGTGACACCGGCGAGGCGTTGTTCGACCGCGCCGAGGACTGGCACCGCACAGCCCATCGCACACTCGCCGGGCGCCAGGGGCTTGCACCCGAATACGCGCCCGAGGATCGCTCGCCCAGTTTCAAGGGCAATGGCTCGCTTACCGTCGATGCGCCCGTCTACCGCGAGCAATTGGCCAAGGGGTTTCCCGATTGGCGCCTCAGTATTCAGGGCCTTGTCGACAACCCGATGCGCCTCTCGCTCGGCGACCTTAAAGCTCTGCCCCAACGCACGCAGATCACCCGCCACGATTGCGTCGAGGGGTGGAGCGCGATTGGCGAGTGGACCGGCCCGCAACTCTCCACCCTCCTTGACGCGGCAAAGGTGCGCGAAGAGGCCAAATTCATCGTCTTTCGCTGCGCTGACGTGCTCTATGGTCGGCGCTATTACGAAAGCGTCGACATGGTGGAGGCCTACCACCCGCAAACCATCATCGCCCACGCGCTCAATGGAGAACCGATCCCGGAGAAGAATGGTGCACCTCTGCGCGCCCGGATCGAGCGGCAATTGGGCTACAAGCACGCCAAATACCTTACCGCGATCGAGGCGGTGGCACAGCTCGGTGACGTATACGGCGGCAAAGGAGGGTTCTGGGAAGATGTCGGCAATTACCAATGGTATGCAGGCATCTGAGCGCGCCCCCTTCGGCTACCGCTCAGGCCGGGTATTTGCGGTTCATCGTATCCCAGCACACAGCGATGATCTCTTCCAGCACCGCCAGGTCGATATCGGCCAGCTTGTTCACATAGACGCAGCTCGCGCCGGTGGAATGCTTGCCCATTTTCTCCAGCAGCGCGTCAACATTCTTGCCTGTCGCCTCGTCAATATACCGGCCCATGAGATAGAGCGAGTGCTTGGCCTTGCGCGGGCTGAACCCGGAGCGCATGGAATCGCCTTCGCGACCGCTTTCGTATTTGTAGTGGTACTGGCCGAAGCCGATAATCGAAGGCCCCCACATTTGCGGCGGCTCACCGGTCACTCGCTCAAACAACTCAAGCAGCGCCTTCGCATCCTCGCGCTTTGTCTGTGGTTTGACGCCCGCGATGAAGTCCGTCACCGCCGCGCCCGTGGGCATAGTTTTCAATTCTGCCATCTTTTCACCCTCCTCGCCTCATGCCAGTGTAACCGAAAGGCGCAGGCAGTAGAACTCCATGCAGCAAGCGACAGGAGTAACAGGTGAGCAAGGGCCTTCTCAGGCGGTTTCTGAAAAGCGGCGTGAAGCAAGGCCGCCTTGGCGTGGTCTTTGCCGATGGCAGCGCGGAAACCTTCGGCGAAGAGGCTGAAGGGTATCCCGACATCATCGTGCGCTTCACCGATGATCGCGTACCGCGCGATGTGATTCTTGATCCGCGTCTGGGCGCGGCCGAGGCCTTCATGGATGGGCGTTTGCTGATCGAAGAAGGCGATGTGATGGGTCTGGTCACTCTGTTGCGATCCAACAGCCGCTGGGAAAAGGGCGGCGAGTTTGCCGGGCCCAGCACCTCGCGCAAAATTCGCAACCAACTCGAATGGCTGGTGGACCGGGTCAACACAACGCTCACTTCCAAGGACAATGTCGCCCATCACTACGATATCGGTAACGATCTGTATGCGCTGATGCTTGACCATGAGCATTGGCAGTATTCGTGTGCCTATTGGAACACCGAACATTTCGGCGAGGATATGACGTTGGGCGAGGCGCAGTTAGCCAAGCTGGCGCATATCGCGGCCAAGCTGGCGATCCAGCCGGGGAACAGTGTGCTTGATATTGGCTGCGGCTGGGGCGGGATGGCGATTTTCCTTGCGCAGAATTACGACGTTGACGTTACCGGGATCACCCTGTCCGAAGAGCAGGTCGCCCTTGCCAGGACCCGCGCGCAGGAAGCAGGCGTTGCTGACAGGGTGCGCTTCGAGTTGATCGATTACCGCGATCTTGCTGAAAGATGCAGGCTCAACCATACGCCTTATGATCGCATTGTATCTGTCGGCATGTTTGAACATGTTGGTCAGCCGCAGTTCAAAACCTTCTTCGAAGCCTGCGCCACGATGCTCCACGAAGATGGCGTGATGCTGCTGCACACAATCGGACGCCTGGGCGCGCCTGGCACGACCGATGCCTTCACCCGCAAATACATCTTTCCCGGCGGCTATATCCCCGCGCTTTCCGAGACCGTTACCGCCAGCGAGAAAGCGCGGCTGATCGCGACCGATGTCGAGACCCTTCGCCTCCATTACGCGCGCACCATCCGTCAGTGGTACGCCAATTGCGTGGCGAACAAGGACGCGATCGTCGCGATGTATGATGAACGGTTTTTCCGGATGTGGACCTTCTACCTGGCGGGCGCTGCGACCGTGTTTGAGAGCGGCAGCATGTGCAACTACCAGATCCAATATGCGCGCAGCCGCCATGTCCTGCCGCTGATGCGGGGCTATATCGAGGCTGAGGAAGCACGCCTGCTGGCTGCCAGCTAAGTCAGTTCACGCTCTTGCTGGCATGTTCCCGGGTTGCTGCGCTTGGTCGGTAGACCGGTCCAAAGCCCAGCAACGCTGCCCCCACCAGAGGAAGAGCGATAACCCACCACCGAATGCCCAAAACACTGTCCGGGCTCGCAATCGTCACCCCCGCGGTCGCACCAAGGCCGGCACAGATTGCCAGAACGCCCAGTGCCGCACGCAGCCTGGGCACGGTACGACCGCCGCGGATCGGACCAAAGCTTCGCTC
>JBCBKF010000136.1:0-6869 GCA_038522255.1 Pseudomonadota bacterium | reverse complement strand
ATGGTGGATGAGCTGCAGGACATGATGGTCGAGCGGATGGTGACGCGCGGCTACGAACGCGACTTTGCCGAGAGGTGCTTCAACCAGATCCGCGGCTTTGGCGAATATGGCTTTCCCGAGAGCCACGCAGCCAGCTTCGCGCATCTGGTTTACGTGTCGAGCTGGCTCAAATGCCATTTCCCGGCGGCCTTTGCGGCTGCGCTTCTGAATTCGCAGCCCATGGGCTTTTACGCGCCCGCACAGATCGTGCGCGATGCGAGAGAGCACGGGGTGGAGGTGCTGCCGGCTGACGTGAACCACTCGCAGTGGGATTGCACGCTGGAGGGAACCGGCGAGGCAGGGGGGGCGAAGTCTGCCCGCCTGGATCGTCATATCGCCTTGCGCCTGGGCATGCGTCAGGTCGATGGCCTGCCCGAACACATTGCCGCGCGGCTGATCGCGCAGCGAGCTGAAAATGGCCCCTATCACGATGTCGCCAGCCTGCGCGAGCGGGCGGGGCTCTCGCCGGCGCATATCGAACGGCTCGCCAGCGCTGACTGCTTCACTTCGCTGGAGATATCGCGCCGCAAGGCCTTGTGGGATGCGCGCAGCCTGATCGCCGGGCCTGACCTGCCGCTGTTCCGCGCTGCGGACACACGCGATGAGGGCGCAGAGCGCCGCGCAACGCGCCTGCCCACCATGCCGCTTTCGGAAGAGGTGGTGGCCGATTACCAGACCACGCGTCTAAGCCTCAAAGCGCACCCCATGGCTTTTCTGCGTCCGGACCTTGCCGAGCGCGGCTTCGTGCGTGCCTGTGACCTTCGCAATCGCAAGTTTCGCTCAATGGTGCAGGTGGCAGGCGTGGTGCTGATCCGCCAGCGACCGGGCAGCGCCAAGGGGGTGTGCTTCATCACGCTGGAGGATGAGACCGGGGTGATCAACCTCGTCGTGTGGCCTGACCTCAAGGAAAAACAGCGCAAGGTCGTAATGGGCGCGCGGTTGATGGAGGTGAGGGGCCGCGTGGAATATGATGACGAGGTAATCCATGTGATCGCCCAAAGCATGACCGACGCAACGGACCAGCTCTACGCGCTCTCCGACGATATGCTCGATGCGCCGGTTGCCCGCGCGGACCACGTCAACGCGCCGTTGCAGGGGCGCAAGGCTCCGGCCCAGAAGAATGTTCAGGTGCGTGAGATCATCGACGAATTACCCAATGTGAAAGGGCACCCGCGTAACCATCGGATCATTCCGAAGTCGCGCGATTTTCACTAGGGGATCACGCCGCTTCGAGCGCGTAACCAGCTGAGCGTACGGTGCGTATCGGGTCCTTTGTGCCGTCAATGCCGATCGCCTTGCGCAGGCGGCGGATGTGCACGTCCACGGTGCGCAGCTCGATATCCGAGCCCGTACCCCACACCCCGTCGAGCAATTGCCCACGGCTGAACACACGGCCCGGGCTTTCCATGAAGAACTTGAGCAAGCGGTATTCGGTCGGTCCCAGTTGGAGCGAGCGACCGCGTCGCTGAACCTTGTGCGCGACCGGATCAAGTTTGATGTCACCCACTTCGATCGTCTCTCCCGCCAGAGCAGGGCGGATGCGGCGCATGACCGCGGCCACGCGTGCGAGCAATTCGCGCGGGGAAAACGGCTTGGTAAGGTAATCATCAGCGCCCGTCTCAAGCCCCCGGACGCGGTCATCCTCTGCCTCGCGCGCGGTTAGCATGATGATCGGCACATGCGCCGTTTCCTTGTCGCGGCGCAGGCGGCGGCACACTTCAATGCCGCTGGTGCCTTCAATCATCCAGTCGAGGATGATGAGATCAGGCACGTCTTCGCTGGCGAGCACCATGGCTTCATCGCCATCGCTGGTGCAGCGGACCTGGTAGCCTTCATTTTGAAAGCGATATTCGAGCAGCTCTGAGAGAGCCGGATCATCCTCGACAAGCAGCAATTTCGCGGCTGACATTTCGGTGGTGCCTCCTATGACATCTCCGATACATAGTCGAAGACGACAATCAGCCCAGTGTTTCAGTTTTGCTGCAATTTGATGAAATTGACGGGCGGAACTTGTCCACAAGATGCCCACAGCGCCGTCAACACCCCCTATACTTGGCCCATGAGTGGCTTTTAAGCGCCGCTCAGGTCCCGCTCAGCGGTCCTCTTCCGGGGGGTAGGTACCGGTGGCGGCAAAATGCACCATCTCGGCTACATTGGTTGCGTGGTCGCCGATGCGTTCCAGGTTGCGCGCGACAAAGAGCAATTGCGCGGCGCTCGAAATGGTCGCCGGGTTTTCGACCATATGGCTGACGAGATTACGGAAAATGCTGTTGTAGAAGGCGTCGACCTTGGCGTCGGTGCTGATCACTTCGCGCGCCAGATCGGGGTCGCGAGCGGCGTATGCGGTCAACACGTCGTGGACCATTTCGCTCGCCAACTCGCCCATGGCCGGCAATAAAGTGAGAGGTTCAAAGCGGTCACGCCCCTCAATCATGCCGACGCGTTTGGCGATGTTTTTCGAGTAATCGCCGATCCGTTCGATGACGCCGGCAATTTTCAGCGCGGCGATCACTTCGCGCAAATCGTCCGCCATTGGCGCGCGCAGGGCGATAATCCGAACGGCCAGCTTGTCGACTTCGGTTTCAAGCACGTCGATCTTCTTGTCGCGCGCCACCACCCGGTCGCCCAATTCCTCATCGCCGCGCACCATCGCATCGAGCGCTTCTGCAATCGCCACTTCGGCAAGACCGCCCATCTCCGCAATCAATCCGCGAAGTCGGGTGATGTCCTCATCAAATGCCTTGACCGTGTGATCCGCCATTTAGCCGTAGCGGCCCGTGATGTAATCGCGCGTGCGCTCTTCGATCGGGTTCTGGAAAATGTCGGATGTCGGACCGTATTCCACCATCTTGCCAAGGTGGAAAAAGGCGGTGCGTTGGCTCACCCGCGCCGCCTGCTGCATTGAGTGGGTGACGATGACAATCGCGTAGCGGCCGGAGAGCTCATCGATCAATTCTTCGATCTTGGCGGTGGCGATGGGATCGAGTGCGGAGGCCGGTTCGTCCATCAGGATCACCTCGGGATCGACCGCGATGGCGCGGGCAATGCACAAACGCTGCTGTTGACCGCCCGAGAGCGCTGTGCCCGATTCGTCGAGGCGATCCTTCACCTCTTCCCATAACCCGGCGCGGCTCAGCGAGCGTTCGACAATCGCATCAAGATCGGCCTTCTTTTCTGCGAGGCCATGAATCTTGGGACCATAGGCAATGTTTTCATAAATAGTCTTGGGAAAGGGATTGGGCTTTTGGAACACCATTCCGACGCGCGCGCGTAACTGGACCACGTCCATCGTGTCATCGAGGATGTTTTCGCCCTCCAACTCGATCGAACCGGTCACGCGCGCGACGGGGATCGTGTCGTTCATGCGGTTGAAGCAGCGAAGATAGGTCGATTTGCCGCATCCCGAAGGACCGATAAACGCGGTCACATAATCAGGTGAGATATCGATCGATACCTCGTCAATCGCCTTCTTGGCGCCGTAATAGACCGAGACATCGCGCGCCTTCATCTTGGCGGTCGTGTCCATTTTGATGCTGTCGTGAATTCGGGTCACCAGGATTTCTCGAACTTGTTGCGAAGATAGATGGCGATGCTGTTCATCAACAGGAGGAACAGCAAAAGGACGACGATTGCAGCGCTCGTGCGCTCGACAAAGCCGCGGTCAATCTCATCAGACCACAGAAAGATCTGCACCGGCAGCACCGTCGCGGGCGAGGTCAGATCGGCGGGCGGCGTTGCCACGAAGGCGCGCATGCCGATGAGCAGCAGCGGCGCGGTTTCTCCCAGAGCGCGGGCCATCCCGATAATCGTGCCCGTCAGCATGCCGGGCAAAGCGAGTGGCAGGACATGGTGGAAGACCACTTGCACCGGCGAAGCCCCCACCGCCAGCGCGCCGTCGCGGATCGAAGGTGGCACCGCCTTGATCGCGTTGCGGCCCGAAATCACGATCACCGGCATCGTCATCAGCGCGAGCGTCATTCCCCCGATCAGCGGAGCGGATCGCAGATTGGGGAAGATCGCCAGGAACACTGCCAGGCCGAGCAATCCGAAAATGATCGAGGGAACTGCAGCCAGATTGTTGATCGACACCTCGATGAGGTCAGTCCAGCGGTTTTTCGGCGCGTATTCCTCAAGGTAGAGCGCTGCCAGAATGCCTACTGGAAAGGCCAGCGCCAATGTGACTAGCATGGTGAAAATGGAACCCTTGAGCGCCCCCCATATGCCGACCGCTTGCGGGCTGGTTGCATCGGAACGACCAAGAAAACCCCAGTCCCAATTCTCTGCAAGCTTGCCTTCGGATGCCAGCTCCTGCGCCAGGGCCTGCATTTCGGGTGACCCTTCGCCAGCGAGCCCAGAGGCCAGATCGGACGAGGCGGGCAGATAAAACGTGACCGGCTCTGCGCTCTCGATCAACGATGGATCCGCTGTCAACGCAGCTGCGACATCGCGCCACGCCTGATCGCTTATCTGTTCGGCGCCTTCGCTTCCCAGCGCTTCTTCGGCGTAGAAGTGCACGACTTCGGCCATGCCCTGCATCTCGAGGACTTGAACGGCGCTGGGTGCTGAAAGAGATACTTCATCGCCCGTCAGACCGCTTTCGGGAAAGTCGATGGGCACTTCAAGTTCGGCGCGCTGGAACCCGCCAATCCCGTTGATAAGCATGTTGCCCAAAAGGAATATCAGCACCGCCACGGAGAACAAAATTGCCCCCTGGCCCATAAGCTTGAAATTGCGCTCAGACCGGTAGCGTTTTTGCAGCCGCTTCTCGAAAGTCGGCGTCCGGGTGGGGCGGGAGATATCGGTGGTCGCGTTACTCATATGCCTCACGGAAACGTTTGACGACGCGCAAAGCGACGAAATTAAGAGCCAGGGTGACGAGGAAGAGCACAAAGCCAAGCGCAAAGGCGCTGAGCGTTGCGGGGTGGTCAAAACTGCCCTCGCCGGTCAGCATCTTAACGATCTGGACAGTCACTGTCGTCATCCGGTCCAGCGGGTTGGCGCTCAGATTGGCGGCGGTTGAGGCGGCCATGACGACAATCATCGTTTCACCAATCGCACGGCTGACCGCGAGCATGATCCCTGCAACGATTCCGGGCAGGGCGGCGGGGAAAAGCACTCTGACGATGGTCTCCGACTTGGTCGCGCCCATTGCGTATGATCCGTCGCGCATGGCGCCAGGCACTGCCGCAATCGAATCGTCTGCCATGGAAGAGACGAAGGGAATGATCATCACGCCCATCACAACGCCTGCGGCCAGCGCGCTTTCGGTGGAGGCGTTTGTCACGCCTACAGACACGGCCAGGTCGCGGATGAAAGGCGCAATGGTCAGCGCGGCGAAATAACCATAAACCACGGTGGGCACGCCTGCCAGGATCTCAAGCGCCGGTTTCACCCATGTGCGCAGGCTGGGATCGGCGTATTGCGTCAGGTAAATCGCGCTCATCAATCCCAGCGGTATCGCGACAATCATCGCAATGATCGCGCCGATGAATATTGTGCCCCAGAACAGCGGAATGGCACCATAGCGGGAACCATCGGGGTTGTCCGGATTGCTCATCGGGTCCGGGCCCCAGAAGGTGCCGAACAGGAAATCCGTCGGAGAGACCATTCCGAAAAAGCGCACCGTCTCAAACACCAGGCTGGCAAAAATGCCGAAAGTTGTGAGGATGGCGACGAGCGAGGCGAGGAGAAGCACGACCATCACGGTTCGCTCAACCTTGGTGCGGGCGCGAAAATCAGGGCGAATGCGCAGGAACGCAAACACGCCGCCGCCAAA
This sequence comes from Pseudomonadota bacterium, assembly GCA_038522255.1. Classification (GTDB taxonomy): domain Bacteria; phylum Pseudomonadota; class Alphaproteobacteria; order Sphingomonadales; family Sphingomonadaceae; genus Erythrobacter. The sequence goes on along the minus strand of JBCBKF010000136.1, from coordinate 1,054 downwards.
GGCGATGATGAAGGTCAGCACAAGGCCAATCCAGTTGTAGAAAGACATTGCCTCGCGGAACGGTTCTACCAGCGCTTCTGCGCCTTCATTGAAGACGCCGGGCGCCCGGCCGCTGGCGACTGCGCGCGCTTCGGAGAGCCAGGCGTCGCGTTCAAACCCGAAAGTCGGCAGATCTGCAGCAGCAGGCGAGGCCAGCACGCTTTGGGTGATCATCTGCGGTGCGGCAAAAGACCACAAGGCGATGAAAGCCAGAACCGGAATGACAATCCAGACCGCGACATACCAGGCGTGATAGATCGGACGCGCGACAGGCCGCGATTGCGGATTGGCCTTCTGAAAGCTCCACGCCTTGGCGCGGCCAGCCAACCAACCGGCAAGACCGAGCCCGATGGCAATCAGGATGAGCGTTATTGGCGACATGAAAACGAATTACCCCTGTAGGAGCCGGGCTGAGCAATCAAGATCAGTGATCCATCCGCGACGGTTCCTGTGCAGCATCTTTGGCGGGCGGATGTTGAGAAAATAAGACAGCGTTAAGACATCTCTTGCGCGGTGCGAATTGGCAGGGCGCGCGCGGACCTCGTGTTTGGGTCTTCCTCCTCGCTCTCGCCGCCATCGGTTTCGTCCTGAGCCGTTGGAAGCCGGACGATGATCCGCGTCCCCTGGCCAAGAGTGCTCTCTATGTCGAGCCGACCTCTGTGACGTTCGACGATGTGCTTGACGATCGCGAGGCCCAGGCCCGTCCCGCCCGACGCGCGGCTGCGCCCCGGATCGGTGCGGTAAAAGCGGCGCGTGAGATGCGGGATCTGTTCCGCGGCGATGCCTTCTCCCTGGTCTGTGACCGTCAAAACCGCGCGCCCATCGCCCACCCGATCAAGTTCGATCCTGACAGGGGTGTCAGCGTGTCCATATTTCAGCGCGTTATCGACGAGATTGCGGACGACCTGCTCAAGTTGCTGCTGGTCGCCTTGGACACTTGCGGAGATCGCCTGCTCAAAGTGGATCCGCTCGATTCGCTGCGATCCGGCCGCATCGCGCGCAGCGCGTTCGGCGA
>JBCBKF010000135.1:0-6909 GCA_038522255.1 Pseudomonadota bacterium | reverse complement strand
ATCGCTGGCACGCTTTGCTTGATCTGGGACGCGCGGTCGATGCTGATCTGGACGCGCAGGATGTGCGCCTCACCATGGGGGGCGAGCCGACCTTTGTCGCCGAGGACGGCGGCGAAGCGCCCGAATGGAACGGCGAGGCCGTGGGCCCCACCAAAGCGGCCTACGCCGACAAGCTGATCCGTAAATTGAAAGCCATCTACGCGCCCGGCGGTCTGCTCCATCACGGCCAGGGCAAATGGTATCCGGGCGAGAGCCTGCCGCGCTGGGGCTATTCGCTCTATTGGCGCAAGGACGGAAAGCCATTGTGGAACAATCCGGACCTGATCGCAGCCGATCCGACCGAAGACCCCGAGGAAACCAACCCGGACACCGTCTCTTCCGAAGACGCAGGCGCCTTCCTCCAAGCCGCCGCGCGGTCTCTGGGCGTTGAGGAGGAATTCGTCCACCCGGTCTACGAAGACCCGGAAAAATGGATCGAGCGCGAAGGCGAATTGCCGGTCAATGTCAGCCCGCTCGATCCCAAGATTGAGGACCCTGAAGAGCGCCAACGCATTGTCGAGACGTTCAGCCGGGGGCTGACAACGCCGGTGGGCTATGTGCTTCCGATCCAGCGTCAGCAAGCAGCGCAATCGCAGCAAACCGAGCAGGCGCGCGAACCGGGCCGGTGGAAGAGCGAGCAATGGCGGCTGCGGCGCGGGGCGCTGTACGCGGTGCCGGGCGATTCCGCGCTTGGGTACCGGCTGCCCTTGGGCTCGCTGCCGCATGTCTCTGAAAGCAACTACCCCTACATCCACCCGCGCGTGGAGACCGATGCGCAGGCTCCGCTCGCTGATTTTCGCGAACAGCGCGCACGGCGCGGCCAGCAGGATCGCGAGGAAAAGCAACCCGAGAAAGAGGCGGCACAACAGGCGCATCAAAGGATCGATGATCGCGGCGCTGCGCGTCAGGATCGGGTCGAACAGGAAATTATCGAAGGCGCTGTGCGAACCGCTCTGACGGTCGAACCCAAGGGCAGCTATCTGTCGGTGTTTGTGCCGCCGGTTGAGAGCATGGAGGATTTCCTCGAACTGCTCGCCGAGATCGAGGCGACCGCCCAGGCGCTTGGCACACCTGTTCGCATCGAAGGTTATCTGCCCCCGCCCGATCCGCGCATCAACGTGCTCAAGGTCACGCCGGACCCTGGTGTTGTCGAAGTCAACATCCACCCCACTGCCAGCTTTGAAGAACTGGTCGATGTCACCACGCGGCTGTATGATACAGCGCGCGAATGCGGGATGACGGCGGACAAGTTCATGGTCGATGGCCGCTCGGTCGGGACCGGCGGTGGCAATCACCTTGTCATGGGCGGGGCAAGCTTCACCGACAGCGCGTTTATCCGCCGGCCGGACTTGTTGAAGAGCTTCGTCCTTTACTGGCAGCGCCATCCGTCCTTGAGCTATTTCTTCTCAGGTCTGTTCATCGGCCCCACCAGCCAGGCACCGCGCATCGACGAAGCGCGCCACGACAGCCTTTACGAACTTGAAGTGGCGCTGGGCCAGGTGCCCGGCCCCAATGATCCGGTTCCCCTCCCCTGGGTGGTCGACCTGCTGTTCCGCAACATGCTGGTCGATGTAACAGGCAACACCCACCGCACCGAAATCTGCATCGACAAGCTTTACTCGCCCGACGGGCCGACCGGGCGCCTCGGCCTGATCGAATTTCGCGGGTTCGAGATGCCGCCCGATGCGAAGATGAGCGTGGCCGCACAATTGCTCCTGCGCGCTCTCACGGCGTGGTTTTGGCGCGAGCCGCAGGATGGCAATCTGGTGCGCTGGGGGACGAGCCTGCACGACAAGTTTCTGCTGCCGCATTTCTGCTGGACCGATTTTCTCGAAGTGCTCAGCGATCTGCGCCGCGCGGGCTACGATTTTGATCCCAGCTGGTTCGAAGCCCAGCGCCAGTTCCGCTTCCCGGTCCACGGCACCGTGCAGGCAGGCGGGGTCGAACTGGAAATCGCGCATGCGCTTGAACCGTGGAACGTGCTGGGCGAGACCGGCGCCATTGGTGGAACGGTGCGCTATGTCGACAGCTCAACCGAAAGGCTGCAGGTGCGCGCCAAGGGGCTGACGCCGGGTCGCCACGTGATCGGATGCAATGGCCGCCGCGTACCGATGACGCCGACCGGACAGCCCGGATTGACAGGGGGTGAAGCGGTGGGCGGCGTGCGCTACAAGGCCTGGCAGCCCGCCACCTGCCTGCACCCGCTGCTTCCGGCTGATCCGCCGCTCACCTTCGATGTCTACGACACTTGGAACAATCGCTCGCTGGGTGGCTGTGTCTACCATGTCGCGCATCCGGGCGGACGTTCCTTCGACGATCTGCCGATCAACAATTTCGAAGCCGAATCGCGCCGCAAGGCCCGCTTTCAGGATCACGGCCACTCGCCTGGCACCGTCACCCTCCCAGCAAGCGAGAACCATGGCGAGTTTCCCCTCACCCTCGATTTGCGCCGACCCTTGCGGGCGGTGTAACCACTGGGACGATGACGCAAGCGGAAGACATCCCCTTTGTCGGTGTCGGGGAGGCCGATCTCTTCGGGCCAGACCCGGAGACTGACAGCCTCGCCTATTACGCCCCACACGCACCTGCCGCCGATCTCTACACCCAGTCGCATCCCGATATTCGCAAGGCTTGGCACGATCTCGCCAAGGGATTTGCGGGCCAGTGTCAGGGCGACCTGCAACGTTTGCAGAACTATCTGGATCGCCAGGTCGAAGACCTCGGCCTGGCCTTTCGTATTACCGGTGATGAACAGGAACGCCCATGGCCCCTGGGGCCGATGCCGATCCTGATCGCATCCGACGAGTGGGAACGCGTCACCGGCGGGCTAATCCAGCGCGCCGAATTGCTCGAACGTGTGATCGCGGATCTGTATGGCGATCAATCGCTAATCAAGGACGGCCACCTGCCCGCCGCAGTTGTTTCGGGCAGCAATGATTTCGCTCGGCGTCTGGTGGGGATGAAGCCCAAGGGCGGGTATTTCATGAACACCTATTCGGTCGATCTTGCGCGCGGGCCAACTGGCGAATGGCGCGTTCTGGCAGACCGGGTGCGCTTTCCCATCGGCATTGGGTATGCAGTAGAGAACCGTCAGGCGCTTGCGCGGGTGACCGGCGGCCTCCTCGCCTCGATTGGTACACGCCCGCATCGCGGCTTTTTTAATGCACTGCGCCGGGGCATTGCCAGCCAGTGCCAGCGCGACGATCCACGCATCGCGCTGCTGACGCCGGGGCGCTTCAACCAGTCTTATCCCGAACAGGCCGGCCTAGCGCGCCAGCTCGGCTTTTCGCTTGTCGAAGGGCGCGATCTGACGGTGCGCGACGGGCGATTGTATGCGCGCACTATTGCTGGGCTGAAACGGATTGATGGCCTGTGGCGATGGATCACCACGCGCGACCTCGATCCGCTCAATTTTGACGCGCGCTCCCAGATCGGTGTGCCAAACCTCATCGCTGCGGCGATGAACAATTTGGTGGTCACGAACTGGCCCGGCTCAGGCGTTGTCGAAAGCCGCGCCATGCCCGCTTTCCTGCCGCGTCTGGCACGCTCAATGCTGGGCGAACAACTTGCTTTGCCCAACGCTGCGACGTGGTGGTGCGGCAGTGAAAATGAGCGCGCCTATGTCCTCTCCCATCTCGACGATCTGGTGGTTAGTTCCGCCTTTCGTCGCCCGATCATCGGCCTCAGCGACGGGCACACGCGGCCCGGCGCAACGTTTTCAGTCGAAGAGCGTGCCGCGTTGGAGAGGGGCATGGCGGCGCGCCCGATGGATTACACCGCGCAGGAAATTGTCCACCTTTCTACCACGCCAGCGCTTGCCGGGGGGCGTTTCGAAGCGCGCGGATTTACCCTTCGTGCCTTCCTTGCGCGCGACGAAAACGGTGACTGGGTGCCGCTCCAGGGCGGGTTCGGGCGCGTTTCAGAACAGGGCGACCTGCGCACCAGTCTGATGGGTCTGGGCGATATCTCCACCGATGTCTGCATCATCGAACCCCAACGCCCAGCAGCGCCCGAAGCGGTGCTTGAACCGACAGCGCGCGAGATCCGCCGCGAGCAAGGCCTGCTTCCCAGCCAGGCGGCGGACAATCTGTTCTGGCTTGGCCGCTATGGCGACCGCGCGCTGCAGACAACACGGATCGTGCGGGTGCTGATCGATCAGATCGCGATGTCGGGCGAGCCTCCCGATGTCCCCAGCACCGCTAATCGCCTGACCAAGCTGCTCTTCAATCTCGGCGCGGTTCCTCGACCAGCCAAGGATGTGCCGCTCGTCGAGATGGCTGCTCTGGCGCTCGGCAACACGCGGTCCACTGGCTCGGTATGCACCCTCATTCAGCGCGAGCAGCAGCTTGCGCGAATTCTGCGGGATCGTCTTTCGCGCGACAGCTGGCGCGCGGTGCAGCGCAGTATGCCCGCCTTCAGAACCGGTGATATAGATTCCATGGCGATCGCCTGTGATCGACTGATCGAGCGTCACGCGACCCTGTCCTGGCTCTTGTCGGACGGGATGAGCCGGGGGCCGGAGTGGCAGTTCCTCAATATGGGCATGAGCCTGGAGCGCGCCTCAATGATCCTGCAGGCGACGCAAGCGATCATTCCGGGGAGCGCGAGCGCGGACGATCTCACGGCGCTGCTTGATCTGGTTGATTGCCAGTCGCTTTATCGCAGCCGCTATCTCACCATGCCATATATCCCGCGTGTTCTGGATATGGTGCTGCTTGAGGCAGCCCAGCCGCGCGGCCTCGCCTTTCAGATCAGCAAGATCGACAAGCACCTTTCCGCCATCCCGCCCTTGCGCACCGACGGCATGACAGAGACCCCTTTGCGCATGGTTCGCCAGCTGCGCGCCAAGATTGACGGGCTGGAGGCGGCGGATATCGGACCGCTGGATTTGCAGGCGCTGCGCGATGACATCGCCGAGGTGTCCGAAGCGATCAGCGAGCGCTATTTCCTCCAGGCGGACCCTTCAAACGAAGTGCGCACGAAGCGGTTGTTCTGATGCGGTACAAGGTTCGCCACGTGAGCAAGCTGAGCTACGCTGCCCCGGTCGCGCGCGCGCGGCTCAATCTGCGCTTGAGCCCCCGGCTGCGGCGCGGCCAGTCGCTGGTGGGGGAGAGCCTTGAATTGACGCCCCGGCCATCCTCTCAAGAGGACCAACTGGGACCCTATTGGGTGAAGACCACACAGGTCGGCTTTGACAGCCCGCTCAAGAGCCTCGAAGTGGCAAGCGAGTTCGTGATCGATGTGGCGGTGCCCAAACTGCCCGAAAGCGGCCCCAGCGTGGCCCAAGTGCGCACCGAAGCGCTTGAAGTCGCGGACCTTTCAGACCTCGCTCCAGCGCCCTACCTGTTCGCCTCGCGCATCACGACGATGAGCCCGGCGATCATCGAGTGGGGCGCACCTTTTCTGGTGCCTGAGCGTGACACGATCGAGGCTGTCAGCGCGCTAATGGGGGCGCTCCATAACGAATTCACCTATGCGCCGGGCAAGACCGACAGCCGTACCGCACCGGAACAGGCTTTCGCATCGCGCCATGGCGTATGCCAGGACTTCGCGCATGTGATGATCATGGCGCTACGCGCTGAGGGGCTTCCGGCGGCTTATGTGAGCGGGTATTTGTTGACGCGTCCGCCAACGGGCAAGGCCAAGCTGGTTGGCGCGGACGCCATGCACGCATGGGTGGAGGTGTGGTGCGGGCGTGAGTTGGGCTGGATCGGCTTTGACCCCACCAACAATTGCCTTGTAAGTGAGGATCATATCGCGATTGCACTTGGCCGTGACTACGCCGACATCGCGCCGATCGACGGACTTTTTATTGGTAGCGCGCCGCAATCAATGTTGAGCGCGGTCGACGTCGAACTGGTCGCCTGAAGGGCGCACCTAATCCGCGGTTTGCTCAAGTGCTCTGAGGATTTCGTCCCAACCCACCAGTTTGAAGTTCTGCGCGTTTGGCGGGTTCACCCCGTCCTGCGCCACGAACAGTCCGCCCGGGAACTCAGGGCCGAACTCACGCGGGTCAAGCTCGATCCCGTCTGTTTCTTCGGTCGCGCCGAATGCACCGGCGGCGATCCGAAAGCGTCCGATAGGCTGCATGTCAGGCAAGCGATAGACCGCATAGGCGTTGTCTCCCTGGCTCGAGGCAACCAGATATCCACCATCCTCGCCCTCAGGTGCAAGCGCGAGCCCTTCCACATCAGGCACAGTCATGCCCGTACCCGTGGGGGCGACCAGTTCCTTTTCACCGGTAGCGATATCGATGGCCCAAACCCCGGCAGCTTCCTCGCCAACATAGAGCGTGTTCGTGCGCGGATCGACCACACACCCTTCGGGCTGGCTGGGTACGGACGTCAAAGTGGTGGTTTGATGGACGAGCTCGCCTTCATCTCCTTCGCGCAGGCGGGTATGGTAGATGACGCCATTCTTGGGCGCTGAAAATGCGGAGAATTGGCGGCCCTCTTCGGGCGGACCGAGGCAAACTCCATAGCCTTCCCCCGGCCCCACGCGGGCACGGCTCAGCGGAACAATGACCCCCGTCTCTCCATTCATCACAAAGATGCGCAGATGCGCGGTTTCAAGATCGGCCCGGTCACTCGCCACAATAATGGGGAGCCCATCCATCTCGAACAAATCGACATTGTTAAGCCCCGGCGCTTCCAAAAAGTGCAGCTGCTCACCGCGCAGATTGTAAGAGTAAAGCCCGCCCTTCTTGTCCGTCCCGACAATCAGGCTTTTGGACGGGTCCGCAGCGTTGCGCCAGATCGCGGGATCATCCGCTGCGTCTTCGTTTGCTGTACCCACTGGAACAGTCTCAGCGCGCGCCGTCACCGTGACCGCGGGATCGCCGCTCGGGATCGCGGCGGCTTGCGCCTCGAT
>JBCBKF010000134.1:0-7026 GCA_038522255.1 Pseudomonadota bacterium | reverse complement strand
TGCCCTTGGCAAGCCAGTCCGCTTTGGTTGCGCGGTAGCTTTGCAGGCGTATCTTTCCGGTTGAGCTCTTGATGCCGCGCACGGTTACCCGCACGGCTGGCCCACCGCTGGGCGCGCATTGGCGCATATCGTTGCGGATGGTTTCGCGATACTGGGCTTTCGCTGCGATTGGCGCAGCAAGCGCCAAAAGGCCGCACAGCGCAAGAGCTGTTGGGAAAAGCACACCGGCTGCGCGCCGGGTGTCGGCGAGAGACATCATAACGATTTCGTCTTTCCTGTCAGAAGCCTAGCGCTCCGATTTCATCGCGTCATACCGGCAGCGCTCGCGGCGATGGCGAAGAATTATGCCGCGAATATGACAGGGTTTTGCCCGCTGGCCGCTGAATTAAGGCTGAATCCGCCGTCAACACTCAAGGTTACTTAGGGCCTCACTTGGGCGCGCCCCGGTGGAAAAGCTCACCAGCCCGCTTGTGGGTCGATTCGCGGCAACTTAACTGCAAAAGCGACCAAGGAGGGTTAACCAACACGCAACCATGCCAGCGCCGCTCATCTCGCCATCGATCCTTTCCGCCGATTTCGCTCGGCTTGGCGAAGAAGTGCGCGCGATTGACGCAGCGGGCGCGGACTGGATCCACATCGATGTGATGGACGGCCATTTCGTGCCCAATCTCACAATCGGCCCGGATGTGGTGAAAGCCTTGCGGCCGCACAGCGACAAACCCTTTGACGTCCACCTCATGATTGCGCCGGTCGATCCGTATGTGGAGGCCTTTGCCAGGGCCGGAGCGGACATCATCACTGTCCACCCTGAAGCGGGACCGCATGTCCACCGCACTCTGCAGGCGATCCGCGCGCTGGGCAAGAAAGCGGGCGTGGTGCTGAACCCCGGTACACCGGTAAGCGCACTCGACCAGCTGATGGACCTTGCCGATCTCATCCTCGTGATGAGCGTCAATCCCGGCTTTGGCGGGCAAAGCTTCATTCCTTCGCAACTGGCCAAGATCGCGGCGATCCGCGCGATGATCGAGGCGAGCGGGCGCGATATCCAGCTCGAAGTCGATGGGGGCGTGAACCCTGAGACCGCCCGCCAATGCGTTGACGCGGGTGCAAATGTGCTGGTGGCGGGTTCGGCAACCTTCAAGGGCGGCCCCGATCACTACGCCGGCAACATCGCCGCGCTGAAAGGGGAGGCGTGATGGAAACGTTGTTCGACGATGGCCGCGCCGACAGCCTCACCGATGCGCACGGCCAAGACAGCGCGCTTGCGCTTGGCGGCAGCAAAGAGCGTCTGAGCGAGGCCACGGCCCGCATTGGCGAGCCCGATGCGCCGGAAACCTCGCGCGCGCTGGCACTTGCCGATGTCATCGCGCCGCGCACCAGTGCGGGCGAAGCGCTGATCCGGATGGCCTATCGCATGGGGGTGCCCGGCCACGCGCTCGCTGCGCCGTTCCGCCGCGCCTCCAGTCCGCGCCTGCTGGCGCAGGTCGAAGCGCCGGTGATGGGCGATCGGACCGCAGGAACGGCGCTGCGCGCAGGGCACTTCCTGATCGACAGCGTCAAGACGCCCATCGCGCAACTCGATTTTGCCGGTCAGACCCGGCTTGCCCCCGGAATTGAGCGCTCGCTCCATTCGTTCAGTTGGCTCTACGATCTCGCCGCCAGCGCCCCGCGCGAAGCCTGTGTTGAGGTTGCCGGGCGGATCGCCCGCGACTGGCTCGCGGCAAACGCTCATCCGCCAAAACGTGCGGCCAAACAGGGGGCCTGGGAGATCGAGAATGCGGGTCTGAGGCTCATGGCCTGGCTGGTGCACGCACCGATCATGATTGGCGCTTCGCAATCAGGCCCGCGCCGCGAACTGCTCGAAGCGATTGCCGAGACCGCAAACTGGCTTGACCGCAAGGCTCTGAAAACCGGTGCGGGGCTGGGGCAGATGATCGGCTGGGCGGCGGTGACCGCGGCAGGCCTCCTACTGCCCGAGGGCAAGCCCCGGCGGATTTATGGCCAGGCCGCCCTGATCCGCTCGCTGGGTGATCTGGTGGCTGAGGATGGCGGCCTGCTGGCGCGCTGCCCGGCGGCGCAAATGCAGGCAATCGCAACACTGACCGATCTGATCGCATGCTATGAAGCGGTAGAGGTTGAAGCGCCCGAGGCGTTGTTTGTAATGCGCGAACTGCTCATCCCGCCGCTCCTGGCGCTGCGGCACGGCGATGGGGCGATTGGCAGCTGGCAAGGCCAGGCGGCCATTCGCGCGGACCGGGTGGCGAGCCTGATCGTAGCAACCGGCGTGCGCACCCGCCCGCTGAACGAGCCCCAGCACTGGGGTTTTCAGCGCCTGCGCGGAGGCGAAACGGTTGTGCAGTTCGACGCCGCTCCGCCGCCGCGCGCCCGGCATGCGCGCATGGGTTGCGCCTCGACGCTGGCATTTGAGATGTCGGATGGCCCCGCTCGCGTTATTGTCAATTGTGGCGGCGCGGCGCTCGCCGGAGGACAGGTGCCCGCGCATATCGGCGCTGGGCTGCGAGCGACGGCTGCGCATTCGACCCTCGTGCTCGACAACGCCAATTCAACCGCCGTGCTGCTTCACGGCAAGCTGGGCAAGGGGGCTGAGACGGTCGAGGTGGAGCGTCGCTCCCCGAACAAGCATCGCACCCGGATCGAAGCCAGCCATGATGGCTACGCCGCGCGCTTTGGCCTCCATCATCAGCGCATCCTGAGCCTCAGCCGCGACGGGTGCGAACTGGCGGGCGAGGACATCCTCATCCCCGCCAATCGCAAGGGGCAGCGGGGCAAGATCGGCTTTGCCATCCGGTTTCACCTCGGGCGCGGGGTCGAGGTGCAACTGTCGCAGGACAAGCGCGGTGCAAGCCTGCTGACCCGCGATGGCCGCCTGTGGCAATTTCGTCTGCGAGGCGATGCGGCAGGTGCTGGCGAGGTGGCGCTGGCGGTGGAGGACAGTCTGTGGGTCGATGGTGAAGGCCGCCCGCATGCAACAGAGCAGCTGGTGATCGAAGGGCTGACTTCGCGCGGCGGGGGCCAGTTCTCCTGGCTGTTCAAGAAAATGGGCGGATAACACCCAAAAGGGAAACCGGTATGGCCGATGGTGTGATCAAGCGGGCGCTTCTCTCCGTGTCCGACAAGAGCGGCGTGGTGGAGCTGGGTGCGGCTCTGGCGGCGCGTTCGGTCGAGCTGGTCAGCACGGGCGGCACAGCGCGCACCTTGCGCGAAGCAGGGTTGGAGGTGCGCGACGTATCCGATCTCACGGGTTTTCCCGAGATGATGGACGGGCGGGTTAAGACACTCCACCCCAAGGTTCACGGAGGTTTGCTGGCGCTGCGCGACAATGACGACCATGTCGCCGCGATGGAGGCTCACGCAATCGGCGCGATCGACCTGGTGGTGGTCAACCTCTACCCGTTCGAGGAGACTGTGGCCAAGGGGGCCGAGCGGGCCGAGATCATCGAGAACATTGATATTGGCGGGCCGAGCATGGTGCGCTCGGCGGCGAAGAACCATGGTTTTGTGACGATCCTGACCGACCCGGCCGATTATCCGGATTTTCTAGAACAGATTGAGGCACAAGGCGGCGCCACCAGCGAGGCGTTCCGCATCCGCATGGCGGGCAAGGCTTACGCGCGCACCGCTGCCTATGACGCCGCGATTGCCAACTGGTTCGCCTATGGCGATGCCTTCACCCATCCGCTGGGCACCGAAGCGCTGCAAGCCACTGCGTTTACCCAGACCATGCCGCTCGCCTTCACGCGCTCTGACACGCTGCGTTATGGTGAGAACCCGCATCAGTCTGCTGCGGTCTATATCCCGCAAGTGACCGGCGGTGCGGGCGTACCTCAGGCCGAGCAATTGCAGGGCAAGGCGCTCAGCTACAACAATCTCAACGATGCGGACGCGGCGCTTGAATTGGCGGCGGAGTTTGGCGGGCACGATCCGGCAGTTGTCATCGTCAAGCACGCCAATCCTTGCGGTGTCGCGCAATCGGGCTCGCTGCTGGAGGCATGGGAGGCGGCGCTTGCGTGCGACAGCGTTTCGGCTTTTGGTGGGATCGTCGCGGTCAACATCGAATTGGACGGGGCGACCGCCGAAGCGATTGCGGGCATTTTCACGGAGGTTGTGATCGCTCCTAGTGTCTCGCAGGAAGCGCGCGAGATCTTTGCCAGGAAGAAAAACCTGCGCCTGCTCGAATGCGGGAGTTTGCCGGACCCGCGCCGGGGCGGCTTTGCGATGAAGACGATTGCGGGCGGGCTCCTGATCCAGGGGCGTGACAACGGCGCGGTGAGCGAAGCGGACCTTAAAGTCGTCACAAAACGCGCGCCAAGCGAGCAAGAACTCAAGGATTGCCTGTTCGCCTGGACCGTGGCGCGCCATGTGAAATCCAATGCGATCGTTTATGCCAAGGACGGGGCGACAGCGGGGATCGGCGCGGGCCAGATGAACCGGCGCGATTCGGCGCGGATCGCTGCGATCAAGGCGCAAGAGGCCGCCGAGACTTATGAGTGGGTGACCCCGCGCACTGTCGGCAGCGCGGTCGCTTCCGATGCGTTCTTCCCTTTTGCCGATGGCCTGGTCTCAGCCGCTGAAGCGGGCGCGACGGCGGTGATCCAGCCAGGCGGATCGATCCGCGATGACGAAGTGATTGCGGCGGCGGACGAAGCGGGACTTGCCATGGTTTTCACCGGGATGCGTCATTTCCGGCATTGATGGCCGGCGCTCAAGGTATCGCGAAGTCGGGCGCAGCTTGTGGTCTGCGCGAAACGAAGCGGCAGGCGTTGGCGAAGCCTTCACGAAGGGCCGACTCAACTTTTTTCGCATTGAGCCGTAACTGATAGCGACCGCGTAACGAATTGTCGCGTGAGAGCGCTGTTCACCTTCGCGCAAGTCGGTGGAGGCCAATCGGTGGCAATCGTTCAGACAAAGACCCCGCGAGACCCCTCATGACTTTTTTCACCCCTGATCTCTATCGCCATCTTGGCATCGGCTTTTTGCTCGGCACTGCATTGCTTGCAGCTATTAATGCTGACGATTGGGCCGACCAGATCTCTCCCCCCGCCCAGGCTGCCGAAGTGGCCCATGCGCCCCAGCCATCGCCTGAGTTCCTGATCCAGCCTGCTCGATAGGCGCCCAAATAAAGGACTTTGTTCGCTTGCGTATTCCCCTGATCCGAACCGCACTTGGCTCCGCCATGGCCGCTCTTGCCGTGGCCAGCCTTTCCGCCCCTGCTCAGGCTGAGAGGGTCGTGAGCGCGCCTGCCTCCAAACGGATTGCAAAGGAAGGCTCCGGGCTCAAGACCGCGATCTTTGCCGGCGGCTGTTTTTGGGGCGTGGAAGGCGTCTTCAGCCATGTGAAGGGTGTGAAGTCGGCTGTTTCAGGCTTTCACGGCGGCTCGGCGGGAACGGCCAAGTACAACACGATCATCACCGGTACGACCAGCCATGCCGAAGCGGTGATGATCACCTATGATCCTTACATCGTGCGCTATGACGAATTGCTGCGGATCTTCTTTTCCGTGGCGACCGACCCCACCCAGCTCAACCGGCAGGGACCCGATGTGGGCGCGCATTACCGTTCCGCCCTCGTGCCCCTGAACGGTGAACAGCGCGCGGTGGCAGAGGCCTATCTCAAACAGCTCGACGCATCGGGCCTGTGGGACAAGCCGGTGGTGACCCGGATTGAAAGGCACCGCACCTTCTATTCCGCCGAAGGCTATCACCAGGATTACATGGTGAAGAACCCCTATAGCGGGTATATCCGCCGCTACGATCAGCCCAAGGTCGCCGCGCTCAAAGCAATGTTCCCGCGCGATTATCGCGAAGAGTTCCTGCGCGACGGTGGCAAAGATGGAGCGAAGGACGCGGCCTGAGGCGGTTTTAGACGCTGGAAGTGTGCGCTTTGCCACCATATAAAGCATCGCATGGCAAACGCGCAAAGATCATCGCATCACGAAATCGGCAGCGCTGATCTGGTTTCGGCGGCACGGGCCGCCTTGATTGGACGCGGCGAACAATGGACCAGCATGCGCGCGGCCGTGTTTGAAGAACTGGCCCGGCACGAGCGGCCGATTTCCGCCTACGACATTGCAGATAACCTTTCTGCGGCGCGCGGCAAAAGAGTGGCACCCAATTCGATCTATCGCATCCTCGATCTGTTCGTCGCCAACACCCTGGCGATGCGCGTCGAGAGCTCAAACGCCTATCTTGCCAATTGCCATCCAGGCAGTGAGCACGACTGCATTTTCCTGGTCTGCGACGAATGCGGTGAGGCCACCCATGTCGATGATGACGCGGTGAGCCGCAGCGTCCGCGATCTCGCAGGGCGCTGCGAGTTTCGCGCGGATCGCCCCGTGCTCGAAGTGCGCGGCCTTTGCCGGCAATGCGCCTGATCCGCCCAGTTATCAGCGTCCGATTCGTTGCGAACGGCTTGCGTTAAGCGCGCTTGACACTCCTGAGTGTCAGGGCGATTTGTATATCTGTCGGCAAAGCGTTACAGATGGGCTTTCAAGCGTTCATCGACAGTTCGCATTCCACGGTGTAAGGCACGCGGTCATGACTAACCCACCACAGACCCCGCTTTTGGATCAGGTGCCAACGCCTGATCAACTTCGCAAGCTGCACCCTGAACAACTCCGACAACTTTCCGATGAATTGCGCGCCGAAATGATCGACGCGGTCAGCGTGTCCGGCGGGCACTTGGGATCAGGCCTTGGCGTGGTCGAGCTGACCGTGGCGATCCACTATGTCTTTAACACGCCCGATGATCGGCTGATCTGGGATGTCGGCCACCAGTGTTATCCGCACAAGATCATCACCGGTCGGCGTGACCGCATCCGCACCCTGCGCCAGGGCGGCGGCCTTTCAGGCTTTACCAAGCGTGCGGAGAGCGAATACGATCCGTTTGGCGCGGCGCATTCCTCTACTTCGATTTCCGCCGCGCTTGGCTTTGCGATTGCGAACAAGCTGAACGATCAGCCGGGACGCGGCATCGCTGTCATCGGCGATGGCGCGATGAGCGCTGGCA